>NZ_BAFM01000009.1 GCF_000334895.1 Halococcus agarilyticus
ATATTGCCAATAGACTAAGGATAATGTACGAGAGACCGCTCAACCGTCTTCCGAAGTTCGAACGGTTGTTTTTGACCATTGTTTTGTACCATGTTAATTACTGCTGCTGGACAAAATTCTTCCGGAGATAGAATCCACTATACCGTTTGGTTGAGGTTTGTTCGATGTACTATCCATCGTTATTGGGAGACTACCTCGACACCGCCGGAATATCTATGATCGGGTGCTCTGAGCGTGGTGGTTAGTCTGTGGTGGTTCGGTGGTCGTCGCGATCGGTGAGCGACCGGGAGCGGCGAGCGAGCACGTAAATTGAAGCACCTGCGAGGAGAGCGACAGTGAGGACAGCGAGGACAGCGGCGAGGAGAATGGTTGTGAGAAGGTGCGGAGCGCGAAGAGCGAGAACGAGAAGGATGATGACCGAGGCGGCGAGAGCGCCGAGTGAGAGATAGAGAGCACGTGTAGTGAAGTGAGCACGGCGGCGGTCGGCAAGAGCGTGGTGTCGGAGGTGTCGGTACTGTTTGGTCTGTATAGCGTCAATTCGGTTCGTGAGGCGATCGTCGGTGGTATCGATCCGGTGGTCAAGATCGTCGAGATCGTCGGTGAGTTGGGCAGGTGAGCGGGTTCCGCGGCCGTCCCAGTGATCGAGAACATCGCGGAGTGTGTCGGCTTCGACGCAGCGCTCGATAGCCTTCGGCGGGCGGGGGTAGCGATCATGCTCGGGCTGGTAATCGGGGACCTCGAGCACCGACCGCTGTGTCGAGCCGCCCCGAAGCCGGACGGTTAAGACGACCGCCAGCGAAACCGGCGTGTGAGCGACGACACGGGCCGAATGGAGGGACTGGAGGTGATCGAGTGCGAGCGCTGCCCCGAACTCTGTGAGTCACGCAGCCGGATCGTCAACGGGACGGGGCCCGACGACGCGGACCTGCTGTTCGTGGGCGAGGCACCGGGCGAACACGAGGACGACGGCGGCGAGCCGTTCGTCGGCCGGAGCGGAACCGTTCTCGACGAGGCGCTCCGCGAGCACGGCCTCGCACGCGACGCCGTCAGGATCACCAACTGCGTCCGGTGTCGCCCGCCGGACAACCGCGATCCTCACAAAGAGGAACTCACGAACTGTCGGGAGTACCTCGAACGTGAGATCGACACTGTGGACCCCGAGCTCGTGGTCACGCTCGGGAAGGTCCCCACCGAACACCTCCTCGAACGGGATGCCGCGGTCACGAAGGAGGCGGGCACCATCGAGGACGCGCGACTCGACGGCACCGCCCACCGCGTCCTGATCTGTGTCCACCCCGCGGCCACGCTGTACGATGGGAGCCAGCAGGAGACCTTCGAGACGGCGATCGCGACGGCCGCCGAGGTCGCCGGCGTGGCCGAGGGCGACGGGAGCGGCCAGTCGCGCCTCGACGGGTTCTGATTCACCCTCTCATCGAGTCACGGGGAACACGTCCGCGGGAAGTCCGTCGCGAACCCCGCTGGCAACGTCCTCGGGAGTCGTGAGATCGAACGACGACAGCGTGTGGACCGGCACGTCGGTCATCCGTTCGAGTTCCGCTTGATTCGTCCGCTCGGCGACGGTCTCGCTCGTGTACTCGTTCAGAACGACGGCGTGCGTTTCGACGCCGTGCGCCGCGAGCCCCTCGACCGTGAGCGCGGTGTGATTCAGTGTGCCGAGCCCGGAGCGGGCGACCACCACCGCAGGGAGTTCGAGATCGGCGACGAGATCGATCACTTCCCGATCGCCGGCGAGCGGCACCCGAACCCCGCCGACGCCTTCGAGCACCCCGACTTCGCTCGCGGCGAGCGCCCGCTCGCATCCCTCACGGATCGTCACATACGAGAGCTCCGTCCCGACCCGCTCGGCGGCGACGCGCGGCGCGAGCGGCGGTTCGAGCCGTTCGATGCAGGTCGCAGCATCGCCGGCCCTACACGCTTCGGCAACGAACCCCGCATCGTCGTCCGGCGGATAGCCGGTCTGGACCGGCTTGACCGCACGAGCATCGATACCCTCCTCGCGGAGCCAGGCGACGAGCCCGGCGGTCACGACCGTCTTTCCGACGCTCGTATCGGTCCCGACGACCGCGAACGCGTCCCCGCCGTGTGTTTCACTCATCGAGCACTCCCACGGCACGCCCTGCTTCGTGGAACGCCGCCAGGCACCGATCGATCTCGGCGTCGGTGTGGGTCGCCATCGGCGCGACCCGGATCCGACTCGTTCCCTCGGGCACCGTCGGCGGCCGGATCGCGGGCGCGACGATCCCGCGGTCGGTGAGCGCTTCCCCAAGTGCCACCGCATCGGCACGATCGCCGACGAGCACCGGGAGGATCTGAGTCTCGCCGAGCACGCGATATCCCATCCCTTCGAGTCCCTCGCGAAGGCGCTCGACGACCGTCCAGAGTCGTTCGCGACGATCGCCCTCACGAGCAACGGCGAGTGCCTCGCGTGCCGCACCCGCCGCCGGCGGCGCGAGTCCGGTCGAGAACACGAACGAGCGCGCGGCGTTCGCGAGGTGTTCGACGAGCGCCTCGTTTCCGGCGACGTACCCGCCCTGACTCGCCAGCGCCTTCGAGAGCGTCCCCATCTGGACCTGCACTCGATCTCCGAGTTCCTCGCGCCCGACGATTCCCGCGCCATCGGCGTAGAGTCCGGTAGCGTGAGCCTCGTCCGCCATCACCCACGCGCCGTGGCGCTCGGCGACGTCGCAGATCGCCGCGAGCGGGGCGACATCACCGTCCATGCTGAACACCGAGTCGGTCACGACGAGCCACGATTCGCCCGCGTCCGCCTGCTCGCGCCGTTCCGCCATCGCCGCGGCGAGCGCTTCGGCGTCCGCGTGATCGTAGACCACCGTCTCCGCGCGTGCGAGCCGACAGCCGTCCACGATGCTCGCGTGGTTCAGCTCGTCGGAGAAGATCACGTCGGGGGCGAGCGCGGCGATCGTACCGACGTTGGCGGCGTAGCCCGACGAGAAGACCAACGCGCGCTCGGTATCCTTCGTCCGGGCGAGGTCGCGTTCGAGCGCGCGGTGGATCGGTGTATTGCCGGTGACGAGCCGGCTCGCGCCCGCGCCGGTGCCGACCTCCTCGGCCGCCGTCGCGGCCGCCCGCTGGACTCGCTCGTCGTCCGCCAATCCGAGGTAGTTGTTCGACGCCAGGATCACCTGGTCTTCGCCCTCGAAGTTCGGGATTCCATCATCTGGATCGGCGACCACGCGAGCCCGCGCCGCGACCCGCTCGATCGGCGCGAGATCGCGCCGCAGGCCCCGTTGTTCGCGTGCCTTGAGGCGCTCTCGGAGGGCGAAGCTGTGTCCCGAATCCTCGTGGCCGCCCTCGACGAGCTCCGTCCGGCTCGCGTCGCGTTCTGCCATCAGAAGCCTGGCATCAGGTCGGCGGGGCCGAACACGCCGTACTCGCCCGCACGATTGCGCCGCACGCCCGCCTTCAGGTAGCCGAGCGCGGGGCCGTTGACGTTCGCCGCCATACTGGTCTCGTCGCCCAATTCGAAGGTGTTGGTCGCGCGCTCGCCGTCGAACGTCCGGCCAGTCACGTCGACGGTCGTGGTCGTGGGTTTCTCGTCGTTGCGCACGTCGAGCACCCCACCGACGGTCACGTCTTCGGCATCACAGATGCCCGCCCGCTCCAGCAACACGTCGTCGGCGTGTTCCATGTCCTCGAACTCGATGACGCCGTCGTGCTCGTCCACGATCGCCTCGATTTCGTCGTCCGAGAGGTCGCGCGCGCTCTCGATGTCGAAGCCAGGCAGGTGCGCGATGTCCTCCCGAACGGTCCCGCGATTGTCCTCGTAGCCCGACTTCAGCCCGACGCCCCAGTGGATGTCGACTGCCTCGACCTCGACGAACGACTGTGCGGCGAGCGCCGCCGCACCGGTCAGGAAGCCTGGCGTCGCGCCCGCACCGCAGACGAACGTGATTCCCGACTCCTCGAAGACGTCGGCGCGCTCGTCCAACAGCCCGATCACCCGCGAGCGCTTCAGGACATCGACGAGCACGCCCTCGTAGTCCGCATCGGCGAACTCCGCTGCAACCTCGGGGATGAAGTCGTGTTCTAAGCTCGGCAGCGCGATCAGTACCGCATCCACCGCGTCGCTCGCGGCGATGGTGTCCTCGATGGGCGTCTCTGTGGGTCGGGCTTGCGCCGACGCGACCACGCCCGCCTGCTCGCCGTGCTGTTTGACCGCCCCGCCGCCATCCGCCCGCGGCTCGCGGCTCCCGTCGGTCGCCGCTCGCCCGTCCGCGGCCTCCCGTCGGTCGGCCGCGCTCGCCACGTTCCCTTCCGTCGCGGCGAGGAGTTCGTCCACGTCGAGACCCTCGTGATCGACCGCGATGCCGTGGCGATCACACGCCGCCACGGGCGTCAGCCCCTGCTTGGCCTGCGAGACTTCGAGTGCTCGCCGCCCGATCCCGCCCGTGCCGAGTACTGCGAAGCTGATGTCGTCCATAGTGGTGTCTCCGTCCGCCATCGTCAGTCGTCACTCGCGTTGCTCGTGGCCGTCCCCGCCGCCGTCTCGATCGGCGGGTCCGACGGGTCGTCCCGTCCGCGCGCTTTCACCGCTGCCGGATCGAACTCGTTCGTCTCCATGTTCGGCTCCAGACCGGCGCGCTCGATCGTCTCGATGTCCGCACCGGGTGACTGGCCGGAAGTCGTGAGGTAATCGCCAGTGAGCACGCCGTCCGCACCCGCCTCGAAGGGCAGGTGTTGCTCGTCGTCCCGGAGGTTGACCTCGCGTCCGCCGGTCAATCTGACTCGTGCCTCGGGGTGGAGCAACCGGTAGACCGCGATCGTCTCGATCAACTCCGCCGTCGAGATGGCGGCGTGGTCGGCGTCGCCGAGCGGCGTGCCTTCGACCGGGTTCAGGACGTTCACCGGTAGCGAGGACACCCCGATCTCCTGCAACTCGATCGCGGCCTCGACTCGATCCGCGGGCGTCTCGCCCATCCCGAGGATCACGCCGGCACAGAGGTCCATCCCGGCCTCCTTGGCGACCCGCAGGGTGTGCAGCCGGTCCTCGAAGTCGTGCGTGGAGACGATCTCGTCGAAGTATCGCCGGGAGGTCTCGATGTTGTGATTGTAGTGGTTCAGCCCCTCTTCGACGAGGATCGCGGCCTCCTCTTCGGTGAGGAGGCCGAGCGAGGCGTCGGCCTCGACATCGGTCTCGTCGCGCACGAGCCGAATGGCCTCGATGACCTCTGCCCACTCCTCGGGGCGGCGCTCCTTCGAGACACCCTTCTCCGCGACCACGATCCCGAAGCGCTGTGCGCCGTCGCGTTCGGCACGCTTCGCAGCCGCGAGGATCTCTTGGGGGTCGAGGAAGCCGTAGGTGTCGATTCCCGTGTCGAAGTGGACTGACTGCGCACAGAACCCACAGTCCTCGGCACAGTCGCCCGCCTTCGCGTTCACGATCGAGCACGCGTCGACCGTGCCGTCGCCGAACGCCGCTCGGACGAAATCGGCGGCCGTCGCGAGCTCCTCGACCGGCTGAGCGAGGAGCGCGAGGCCGTCCGTCCGGTCGAGGCGCTCGCCGTCGAGCACGCGCCCCACCGCGCCGTCGATCGTCGCGTTTCCAGTCTCGTAAACCACAGAGAAGTCAACAGTTGACGGGATCATAGTCCTTGCGGGCGACGGCCGAATCCATGAGGCGACATCGCCGAGAGAAAGCGACTTAGCCCGTCCCGTGGTACGAAACGACATGAGCGAAGCGCAGACCCAGCGTACCGCGGCGGCGTCAGTGGTCGTGGTCGACTACGGTCTCGGCAACCTCCGGAGTGCGACCCGCGGCCTCGAACGCGCGGGGGCCACAGTCGAGATCACCGACGACCCTGCCGCGTTCGACGCGGCGGACGGGATCGTGCTGCCTGGCGTCGGCGCGTTCCGCGAGGGCGTCGAGAACGCCGGCCCCTACCGCGAGGCGCTGCTCGACGCCGCCGACGCGGGGACGCCGGTGTTCGGCATCTGTCTCGGGATGCAGATGCTCCTCACGACGAGCGAGGAGGCCGAACGCGCTGGCGAGGGCGACGTCGAGGGACTCGATCTGATCCCCGGCCGGAACGTCCGCTTTACCGGCGATCGGAAAGTCCCTCACATGGGCTGGAACGAGCTCACGGTCGAGCGCGATCACCCGCTCGTCGAGGGAGTAGATGGGGAGTACGCCTACTTCGTCCACTCCTACTACGCCGAGCCCGACGACGGAAACGCGGTCGTCGCCCGCACGGAGTACGGCGTCGACTTCCCGTCCGTCGTGGCCGACGACTCCGGGACCGTCTTCGGCACGCAGTTCCACCCCGAGAAGAGCGGCGAGACCGGGCTGCGGATCCTGCGGAACTTCGTCGATCTCTGTGCCGACTGAGCGATCCACGCCATCGATCCGCGGCCGCTGCTCAGGGGTTCCGAACTCCCTCGCATGCAGAAGAACCTTTGCGAATGCGCATCGACGGGCGGAGTATGGCAGAGAGCAGATCCGTCGTGATGGCCGCCCTCATCGCCAACGGCGCGATCGCCGTCATGAAGTTCATCGGGTTCCTCCTCACCGGGAGCGCGGCGATGCTATCCGAGACCTACCAGTCGGTTTCGGATACGGGCAATCAGATCTTTCTCCTCATCGGCATCCGCTACTCGAAACGGAGCGCCGACCGCACCCATCCCTTCGGCTACGGCAAGTCACAGTTCTTCTACAGCTTCCTCGTGTCGGTGCTGCTGTTCGGCGTCGCGGGGATCGCGAGCGTACGGAAGGGCTACGGAGCGATCACCGGCGAGAGCACCTTTCACGTCAGCAACGCCACGCTCCCGGTGATCGGCGTGACGCTCTCGGGTGCGGTGATCAGCTACATCGTTCTGTCGCTCGCGATCGTCTTCGAACTGTGGGCGCTCAAGAAGGCCTACGCCGGGATGCAGGCCCAGATCGACGAACACGACTGGAGCGGACTCCGCGAGGCGTTCCGGAAGACCAGCGACGTGACCACGCTGACGGCACTGATCGAGGACTCGCTCGCGCTCGCGGCGGCGGCGATCGGAATGGCCGGTATCTACCTGACCGAGCAGACGGGCAACGTGCTCTACGACGGGATCGCCGCCTTCGTGATCGGGCTGCTGCTGATGGGCTTTGCGGCTGCGCTCGCGTGGCAGAACAAGCGCCTGCTGCTCGGCGAGAGCCTCCCGGCCGACGAGGAGCGCCGCCTGCGCGACGTGATCGCCGACCACGACGGCGTGAGTGGAGTAGTCGACTTCCGGTCGGTCTACTTTGGCCCCGAGGAGATCATCGTGACTGCCGACGTCACCTTCGAATCCGGGTTCGACACCGGCGAGATCGACGACCGGATCACCGCCATCAAGAAGGCGATCAGGGAGGCCGAGCCCCAGGTGCGCAACACGTACATCGAACCCGAGGCGTAATCCCGTTTAGAACCACTTCCGTCGTGGGATACGACCCCCTTTCGACTGAACCCGCTCTAACACCAGCCACTAGGGCCGACGAGTTCGGGATCGTCTTCGGCACGCAGCTCCGTCCCGAGAAAGGCGACGAGACCGAACCGTAGATTTTGCGGAACTCCGTCGACTGAGCGACTCACGCCGTCGATCGACCGATCGCCGTCTTGGACTTCGAGTCGCTTCGTATGCAGAAGAACCTTTGCGGGTTCGCTTCCACGGACGGAGTATGGCTGGAAACAGGTCCGTCGTGATCGCCGCCCTGATCGCCAACGGCGCGATCGCGATTCTCAAGTTCGCTGGCTTTCTCCTCACCGGAAGCGCGGCGATGCTCTCGGAGACCTACCACTCGATCTCCGATACGGGCAATCAGATCTTCCTCCTCATCGGGATCCGGTACGGCGGCAAGGAGGCCAGCCGTGACCATCCCTTTGGCTACGGGAAGGCACAGTTCTTCTACAGCTTCCTCGTGAGCGTCCTCCTCTTCGGGATCGCGGGCTGGGAGAGCGCGAAACACGGCTACAACGCCATCGTGAACCCCCACGCCGCGGAGGTCGGCCAGGCGTCGCTCCCCGTAATCGGCTCCTTTCCCGGCGTTTGGGTCAACTACGTGGTGCTCGTCGGCGCGATCGTCTTCGAGAGCTACGCGCTCAAGAAGGCCAACGACGAAATGAGCCGCCAGATCGACGAACACGGCTGGAGCGGGTACCGCGAGGCCTTCCGGAAGACCAGCGACGTGACCACGCTGACCGCGCTGACCGAGGACACGATCGCCATGGCGGGTGCGGGGATCGCGCTGTTCGGGGTGTTTCTCAGCCGATACACCGGCAACCCGCTCTACGACGCGGTGGCTGCACTCCTGATCGGCCTCATGCTGATGGGGTTTGCGATCGCGCTCGCGTGGGAGAACAAGCGTCTGCTGCTCGGCGAGAGCCTGCCGGCCGACGAGGAACGCAAACTCCGCGAGGTGGTCGCTGGCTGGGATGGCGTCGAAGAAATCGTCGACTTCCGGACCGTCTACTTCGGCCCCGAGCAGCTCCTCGTGACTGCCGATGTCGCGCTCGACGCGGGCCTCGAAACCGAGGACATCGACGACTACATCTCCGAGATCGAGAACGCGCTGATGGAAACGCAACCGCAGATCCGGAAGGTCTACATCGAACCCGAGGTCTGATCGGGGATCGCGAACGCCGCCTTCGACCACTTCCGCCGCGCCACACGAACCCTTTTGACCGAACCCGCTCCAGTACTGGGTACTGTGGCCGTCGATCCGTCTCCCTCGCTGCGTTTCTTTCCGTACGACGCTCCCTACGAGAATCAGGCCGCGGCGATCGAACGCATCCACGACGCGCTCGGCGACGAACGCGACGTCCTCTTCGAGGGAGCCTGCGGCACGGGCAAGACCCTCTCGGCGCTGGTGCCCGCCCTCGAATTCGCCCGCGAGAACGACAAGACGGTGGTCATCACCACGAACGTCCACCAGCAGATGCGCCAGTTCGTCGCGGACGCCCGCGCGATCAACGACCACGAACCACTCAAGGCGACGGTATTCAAGGGCAAGGCCGCGATGTGTCACATCGACGTTGACTACGAGGAGTGCCAGGTGCTCCGCGATAGTACGAAAGACCTCGTCGACGCCGAAGAGGACCTCGCGGAGCTCGAATCCCGTGAAGACGACCTCCTCACGGCGAGCCAGGCGGGCGACGGCGACGCCGCCGAGGCCCGAAGCGCGGTGATGGACGAACTGGAGAGCGTCGAGAGCGAGGTCGACGACCTCCGCGGGGAATCGATCTGCGAGCACTACTACAACAACCTCACCGCCGACACCGACGCCTTCTACGCGTGGCTCGCGAGCGATGTCAGAACTCCCGAGGAGATCTACGAGTACGCCGAGCAGGAGTCGCTTTGCGGGTACGAACTCCTCAAGGAGGGGATGGAGGCGATGGATCTCGTGGTCTGCAACTATCACCACCTGCTCGACCCCACCATCCGCGAACAGTTCTTCCGGTGGCTCGGCCGCGATCCCGAGGACGTCATCGCCGTGTTCGACGAGGCCCACAACGTCGAGAGCGCGGCGCGCGAGCACGCGACTCGCACACTGACCGAGACCACACTCGACAGCGCGCTCGCTGAGCTCGACGACGCGGGCGATCCACGAGCGGACCAGGCGAAAAACGTCGTCGAGGCGTTCCGGCGCGCGCTCGTCACGACCTACGACGAACAGTTGGAATTCGGCGAGCGCGAGCGGATCGGCGAGGACTGGGAGGACCTCGCGATCGCCAACCCCGAGGGTCGCGACGATCTCACGCTCGCCTTTCTCGACGTCTACACCGGTCAGGGGATCGACGCCGACGTGGAGACCGGCCTCGCGCTCGGGGCGGCGCTCGACCGGGAGTACGACCGGGCGTACCGCAACGGCGAGACCCAGGTTCGAAAGGAGTGCCAGACGCTTCAGACGATGCGGTTCGTCGAGTCGTGGCTCGCCGATGGGAGTTCGGACGGTCGCCATCCCGTGGTTTCGGTGCGAGAGGGCCCGGAGGGCGTCTACGGTCGCGCGGAGTCGTTCGCGTCGATCCCGCGCGACGTGACCGAGCCGCTCTTTTCGAGCCTCCACGCGAGCGTGTTGATGAGCGCGACGCTCCGCCCGTTCGGCGTCCTCGAAGACGTGCTCGGCCTCGACGATCCGGGAACGATGGCGTACGGCCTGACCTTTCCCGAAGCGAACCGCCGAACGTTCGCTGTCGACACGCCAGCGCTGTTCGCGAGCGAGCGCGACGATCCCGCGGTCCAGGAGTCCGTCGCCAGCACGGTGGGCGACGCGATCCGCTTCACGCCAGGCAACAGCCTCCTCTTTTTCCCGAGTTACGCCGAGGCCGAGCGCTATCACGACCGAGTTGCTCCCGACACGGCGGCGACGACGTATCTCGACGAACCGGGCGAGTCGGTCGAGTCGCTGCGCGAGCGGTTCGCGGCGGACGGCAACGGCGCGCTGTTCACCTCGCTATGGGGCACGCTCACCGAGGGCGTGAGCTTCGACGGCGACGACGCCCACACCGTGCTCGTGGTCGGGGTGCCCTACCCCCACCTCGACGATCGGCTCGAAGCGGTCGAAGACGCCTATGACGCCGCGTTCGACGACGGGTGGCAGTACGCCGTCGAGATCCCCACGATCCGGAAGACGCGCCAGGCGCTCGGTCGGGTGCTGCGCTCGCCCGAGGAGATCGGCGTCCGCGCGCTGCTCGACGCCCGCTACACCCAGCGCGGCCACGAGGAAATGGGCAAGTACAGCGTCCGCGAGACCTTTCCCACCGAGGAACGCGCCGAACTCCTCGATGTCGCGCCGGAGAAGCTCAAATACGCGATGTTGAACTTCTACACTGACCACGACGCCTACGACGGTGACCCGCCGACGCCCTGATCGATAGCGTCTCGATCGTCGCATAATCCTGCGCTCTCGGCCGCAAGCCATTCGATCCGTTCCGGTAGCACCGACAGTTTTAAGTATGCGTGTAAAAGATGCTTTACTGTAAAGCAAGCTTTACGGAACGTTTGCTTTACACACCAACCATGACACGAACCGCGATATCGTCCGGGTCGAACCGACTCGCCAAACGAGACACGTATCGCCGTCTGCTGTGGGGATCCATCCTCGCCGGCGTCGTGGGGAGCCTCGCGCTCAGGTTCCTCGAGTATCCGCTCGTGGGCGAGGGTGTGTACTGGCTCGGGATCGTCGGGGCCGTCGCCGTTTGGCGCGGAACGTCGACGACGTTGTTCGACGAACGTGACGCCGCTATCGAACGCCGGGCGAGCCAACTCGCACTGTACGCGTCGGCCTTCGTGTTGGTCGCCGGCGCGTCGCTCATGCGGGTGTTGCCGAGGGTCTCCGAGTACACGGTAGCGCCGGTGATCCAAGGTTTCCTGTACGGGTACATGGCAGTGTTCGCCACGTTCGCGGCCGCCTTTCTCTGGGTTCGGTACCGATCGTGAAGAACGATCTCCGGCAGCGGCGGGAGATCGACGGGTCGAGTCAGGCCGACCTCGCGGCGGCGGTCGACGTCACCCGTCAGACCATCAACGCCATCGAACGTGATCGCTACGACCCGTCGATCGAACTGGCATTCAAACTCGCCGCCCACTTCGACTGTCGCATCGAAGATCTGTTCGAACCGGAACTGAACGGAACGGGGGCTGAACGCGATGGATGACCACTCGTGGATCCGTCGGTCGTGGTCCATCTGCCACAGCACAACGACGGACCCCACCCGCACTGCGACGAACTGAACACTTTTGTCGCCGCCGCGCGACCGCGTGACTATGGACTACCAAGCACTCGACGCCGGTCGCGAGTTCGTCGCCCGGCTCGATACCGGTGCGGACTGGCGAAGCGAGATCGAGGCGCTCGCTGCCGACGCCGGCGTGGACGCGGGCTTTTTCTTCGGGCTCGGTGCAGTACAGGACGCCGAACTCTACTTCTACGACCAAGATGAGAAAGAGTACGACGCGATCGAATTCGACGAACCGCTCGAAGTCGCGGCCTGCGTCGGCAACGTCTCGTGGCTCGACGGCGAGCGCTTCGCCCATACTCATGCAGTCTGCTCGCGCGAGGACGGCTCGACGGTCGCGGGCCACCTGAACGCTGGAACGGTGTTCGCCGGCGAAATATACCTCCGCGAGTTCGACGCCCACCTCGAACGCGAGCACGATCCGACGACTGACCTCGATCTCTGGCCGTTTTGATGAACGCCGACGACGAACGCTACTTCGAGCGGCTCGAATCCCAGCTCGACGAGGCGTTCGCGGTCGCCGAGACCGCACGCGAGAAGGGCGGCGATCCCACCCCTGAAATCGAGATCCCGGTGGCGAAGGACATGGCCGACCGGGTGGAGAACATCCTCGGGATCGAGGGCGTCGCCGACCGCGTCCGCGAACTCGAAGGCGAGATGAGCCGGGAGGAGGCCGCCCTCGAACTCGCTGCGGACTTCGCCGAGGGTCGTGTCGGCGACTACGAGACCGATGCCGGGAAGATCGAGGGTGCGGTCCGGACCGCGGTCGCGCTCCTCACCGAGGGCGTGGTCGCCGCGCCGATCGAGGGGATCGACCGGGTCGAACTCGCCACAAATCCCGATGGCACCGAGTTCGTCCGGGTGTTCTACGCCGGACCGATCCGCTCGGCCGGTGGGACCGCTCAGGCACTCTCGGTGCTCGTCGCGGACTACACCCGCGCGCTGCTCGGTCTCGCCGAATACGAGGCCCGCGAGGAGGAGGTCGAGCGCTACGCTGAGGAGGTCGACCTCTACGACGCCGAAACTGGCCTCCAGTACTCTCCGAAGGACGCCGAGACGAAGTTCATCGCCCGAAACTCACCGGTGATGCTCGACGGCGAGGCCACCGGCCAAGAGGAAGTCTCGGGCTTTCGCGACCTCGAACGCGTGGGGACGAACAACCCTCGCGGCGGGATGTGTCTCGTGCTCGCCGAGGGGATCGCCCAGAAAGCACCCAAGATCGAGCGCTACACCACCGACCTCGACGAGGTCGACTGGCCGTGGCTCGACGACCTGATCGCCGGCACCGTCGGGAAGACCGACGATGGCGACGACGCCGACGACTCGGATGCTGACGACGCCGAAAGCGAGACCGATGGAGCTGATGACAGCGACGAAACCGGCGACGAACCGGAGTCGGCTGCCGACGAGGATTCAGAACCCGACGGCCCGCTCAGGCCCGAGCCCTCGACGAAGTTCCTTCGGGACCTGATCGCCGGCCGGCCGGTGTTCGGCCACCCGAGCGAGGCCGGTGGGTTCCGACTGCGGTACGGCCGCGCGCGCAACCACGGCTTCGCGACCGCGGGGGTCCATCCGGCGACGATGCATCTCGTCGACGACTTCCTCGCGACCGGCACGCAGTTGAAGACCGAGCGTCCGGGCAAGGCCGCCGGCGTCGTTCCTGTCGACTCGATCGAGGGGCCAACTGTGAGACTGGCGAACGGCGATGTCCGCCGGATCGACGACCCAGAGACGGCGCTCGAACTCAGAAACGGGGTCGAGGCGATCCTCGATCTCGGCGAGTACCTCGTCAACTACGGGGAGTTCGTCGAGAACAACCACCCGCTCGCGCCCGCCTCGTACACCCACGAGTGGTGGGTTCAGGAGTTCGACGCCACCGATGCGAACGTCCAGGCACTCGCGGACTCGACGCGGACCGACCTCGAACACCCCACTCCCGAGGAAGCGATCGAGTGGGCGATCGAATACGATGCGCCGCTCCATCCCGAGTACACCTACTGCTGGCACGATCTCTCGGTCGAGTCGTTCGAAACGCTCGCCGACGCGGTCGCGGCGGGCGAACTCGTCGAGGGCGAGCTGGCGCTCGAACCCGCTCCCGAGGTCCGTGACGCGCTCGAAGCGTTGCTCGTTCCGCACAACCAGGCCGCGGACGCGCTCCGAATCGCCGAATTCCGGGCGCTCGTCCGATCGCTCGGGTTCGACGAGAACTGCGATCGGACGTGGAGGTCTCTTTCGACGGACGCACGCGCGTGGCCGAACGCGATGAAGGCGGCCCGCGAGGTCGCGCCGTTCGCCCTCCGCGAGCGCGCTCCCACCCGGATCGGCGGCCGGATGGGGAGGCCGGAAAAATCCGAACAGCGCGAACTCTCGCCGGCGGTCCACACCCTGTTCCCGATCGGCGAGGCCGGCGGCAACCAGCGCGACGTGAGCGAGGCCGCCGAGCACGTCCACGACGACGTCGGGGAGCGCGGTGTCGTCCCGGTCCAGGTCGGCCGACGTGAGTGCACAGAGTGCGGCGAACGGAGCTACGAGACGCGGTGCCCAGACTGCGGCGGCGTCACCGAGCCACGCTACGAGTGTCGTGACTGCGAGATCGCGGTCGAACCTGACGAGTCGGGGCGGGCCGAGTGCCCGCGCTGCGGCAGCGAGGCCACCCCGACCGAGTGGCGCACGATCGACATCCGCGAGGAGTTCCACGACGCGCTCGACGCGGTCGGCGAGCGCGAGAGCGCCTTCGACATGGTGAAAGGCGTGAAGGGGTTGACCTCGAAGCTCAAGACGCCCGAACCGATGGAGAAAGGCGTCCTGCGCGCGAAACACGGCGTCTCGTCGTTCAAGGATGGCACGGTCAGGTACGACATGACCGATCTGCCCGTCACGAGCGTCCGTCCCGCCGAACTCGACGTCTCGGTCGATCAGTTCCGCGAGCTCGGCTACCACGAGGACATCGACGGCGAGCCGCTCCGCCACGCCGATCAGTTGGTCGAGCTCCGGGTTCAGGACATCGTGCTCTCGAACGGTGCGGCCGAGCACCTCCTCCGGACGGCGGATTTCGTCGACGACCTCCTCGAACGGTACTACGGTCTCGATACCTTCTACGACTTCGACGACCGTGACGACCTCGTGGGCGAGCTCGTCTTCGGGATGGCTCCTCACACCTCGGCGGCGGTCGTTGGGCGGGTTGTGGGCTTCACGAGTGCCGCCGTCGGATACGCTCATCCGTACTTTCACGCCTCGAAACGCCGTAATTGTGATGGAGATGAAGACTGTGTGATGCTTTTGATGGATGGGCTGTTGAACTTCTCGAAGGAGTACCTCCCGGACAAGCGGGGCGGGCGGATGGACGCTCCGCTGGTGATGTCCTCGCGGATCGATCCCGCCGAGATCGACGACGAGGCCCACAACATGGACGTCGTCGAGTCCTACCCGAAGGAGTTCTACGAGGCGACCCTCGACATGGCCGATCCGGGGAGCGTGGACATCGAGATCGCCGAGGAAAGCGTCGGGACCGAGGACGAGTATTCCGGCTTCCGCCACACCCACGACACGTCAAATCTCGCGCTCGGCCCCTCCTTGTCGGCGTACAAAACGCTCGGCGCGATGACCGAGAAGATGGACGCTCAGCTCGAACTCGCCAGGAAGCTCCGCGCTGTGGACGAGACCGACGTGGCCGAACGCATCATCGAGTACCACTTCCTCCCCGACCTCATCGGCAACCTCAGAGCCTTCTCGCGCCAGGAGACGCGATGTCTCGACTGCGGCACCAAGTACCGCCGGATGCCGCTCACGGGCGAGTGCCGCGAGTGTGGCGGCGGCGTGAACTTGACCGTGCACGAGGGCTCGGTGGAGAAGTACATCGACACCGCCACCCGGGTCGCCGAGGAGTACGGCACCCGCGACTACACCAAACAGCGCCTCGAAGTGCTCGATCGCACCCTCGAAAGCGTGTTCGAGAACGATAAAAACAAACAGTCAGGAATTGCCGATTTCATGTAACAACTCCCGCCGGATTCGAGCCACACAGCATGGTTTTAGACATGGCCGTGTTGCAACTGCTCTGACCGACCGGCAGCAGACAGTATCTTGAAACCAAGCCGGTGTCTTATGATGATCTGAGATGGACCGTCGCCAGTATCTTAGAAGCGCAATAGCGCTCTCGGTCCCCCTGGCATCAGGTTGCACCTCCAACTTGCCGTTCAGTTCGTCTGGGAGAGCAAAACTCGGCGACATCAATGCCATTAATTACGACACCAAACCACACACTCTTCATGTCCTGGTTCAGGAGAACAACGAACCAACTCACTGGTCTTCACACCACCTAAAACCCGTAGAAAGGGAAGGTACGCTTGTATCTCTGAAGAACACATGGGGAGACAACGATCGACAGGACACGCTATATGCCCGACGTGACATGAATGGTTATTGGAAGAAAACGACCCTCTCCAATCTCCCAGAAGGGGCCACCTTCGATTTCGATATTGGAATCCAGACGGACAAGGAGATCACATTCTCCATGTCGCCGGTTAATGAGACGAAAAAAGGTTAGTGCCTACTCGATGACGAGCTGATGTATCCATACTTTCGTTCGTGTTTGACGAGCGCTGTCGACCATGGTTGGTCTCACTCTATATGGAACACTCGGTGGAACTTATATTCACGCGACGCGAACCACCGCCATGAGCCAGGAACCTCCCGACGTCGCGGTCGGGGCGACCGTCTACACCGAAGAAGGGGAAGAACTCGGCACCGTCCGCGGGTTCGACACGGACGGCTTCTTCGTCACGACTCGCGAGGGCGTCGCGTCGCTCTCGGTCGAACACGAGCGCGCGGGCCACGCGCTCGGCGAGGCGGAGCTGATGTGGCGGTGTAGCGACTGCGGCGAGATGGGCGAACTCGCCGACGACATCCCCGACGCCTGCCCGAACTGCGACGCGCCGAAGGAGTACCTCTACTACTGGACCGAGGACTAGCCCCACCGAATGGAGATCGTCGTCTTCGGTGCCGGGAGCCTCGGCAGTCTCGTCGGCGGCCTGTGCGCTCGCGAGCACCGCGTAACCCTCGTCGGGCGCGATCCCCACATCCAGACAGTCCGCGAGGCGGGCCTTCACGTCGGCGGTGCGTTCGATCTCGCCGTTCATCCGGCCGCACGAACCGATCCGCCTCCGTCTGCCGACCTCGCGCTGGTGACTGTCAAGGCGTTCGATACGGCTGACGCCGGCCGCACGCTCGCCGACCGTGATCTCGACGCCGTCTGCTCGCTCCAGAACGGCCTCGGCAATGAGGAAGCTCTCGCCACGCACCTCGACGGGGTTCTCGCGGGCACCTGTACCTACGGCGCGCGGTTCGTCGAACCGGGTCACGTCGAGTGCACCGGGATCGGCGAGATCGCGCTCGGCGCACCCGACGGCGGCAACTCGGCCCGTGCCGAGCGGGTCGGCCGCGCGCTCCGAGTGGCGGGCATCGAGACGGTCGTCGCCGACGACATGCCTCGACGGCTCTGGAAGAAACTCGCGATCAACGCGGGCATCAACCCCACGACCGCGCTCGCCCGGGTCGAAAACGGTGCACTCCGCGACGATACACTCTCCGGCATCGCTCGCGAAGCCGCCCGCGAGACCGCTCGCGTCGCGCGCGAGCAGGGGATCGATCTCGGAGATGACGAAGCCGTCGCGGCGCTCGAAGCTGTCGTCGAGACCACGGCCGAGAACACCTCCTCGATGCTGCAGGACGTGCGTGCGGGCCGGCGAACGGAGATCGACGCGATCAGCGGGGCCGTCGTCGACCGCGCCAGTGGTCCCGTTCCGGTGAACCGGACGCTTGCCGGCCTGGTCGGCGCGTGGGAAGCCGGCGATCGGTAACTCCGCTCGCCTCTCTCCTGTTCACTCGATGTAACCGAGGTCTTCGAGGCGCTGTTTCGCGTCGTCGCCCATCCCCGAGAGCACCGCGTCGTCCTCGACGTCGGTCCACGCCTCGCGGTCGGTCTCGAACTCACGGAGGGCGGTTTCGAGCGCCTCGATCACGGGATCGTCGGCCCCGAGCACGTTCTCGGTCTCGCCGGGGTCCTCGTCGAGCCGGTAGGCCTCGTCGGTGATCCGCTCGTTGTGGATGTACTTGCCCGCGGGTCGGCGGGCCGCCCGCATGCGGGAGTAGTATCGTGAATCCTTCGGGAGGTCGATCCCCGCATCGCTCGCCTTTCCTTCGAGCTGGTTGAGTTCGACTACCGGCCGGTAGTACTCCACGAACGCGTTCGGCTCGTCGCGGAACCCCTCACCGAGCAGCGACCGCTCGGGATCGAGTGGGACGCCCCGCCCGTCGACGCCGGCGTGATCGAGCACGGTGTGATAGCAGTCGACGAGTTCGACCTGCTCGTCGTACCGGCCCGGGTCGAGATCGGGGTGTTTGACCATCAACGGGACGTTCACGATCGGGTCGTACACGCCGAACTCGTGGCCGTAGAGGTCGTGTTCGCCGTGAAGCTCGCCGTGGTCCGCACAGACGATCACGAGGGTGTCCTCCCACTCGCCGTTCGCCCGCATCCAGCGGAACAGCCGGCCGAGCTGGTCGTCGACGTGGTGAATCTCGGCATCGTACAGTCCCCGGATCGCCTCCCACTCGTCGTCGTCGATGTCGCGTGCGCCGGCGTTGTACTCCTTCGAGTTCTGGCACACAGCAGTCGAATCGACGCCGGGCGCGAACTCCTCGCGGTGTTCGTCTGGCGGGTGGTAGGGAAGGTGGGCGTCCATCAGATTGATGAACGAAAAGTACGGCTCGTCGGTCCCGTCGATGAACTCGATGGTGCGATCGATCACCGCGGGCGTCTTCGAGTCCGCGCCGCCGCCGCTCGCGAGGTGTTCGTGGATCGCGTTGCCGACGCCGACGAGCCAGTCCGCGACCTGCCGGAGGCGCTCGCTGTCGTTCATCGTCTTCCACGCCCGCGCGAGCGGTCCCGAGAGGAACTCGCCGGGCATCACCTCGAAGAAGTTGTCTTGACTACTGAACCCGTCGGTGAGGTGGGTGTAGGGGGTGATCCACGCGTTCGAGGAGTAACACGCGCTCGCGTGGGTCGGGGAGAGCGACTCGGCGAGCGTGGTGGCGTCCTCGAGATACGGGTTCTCCTGGGTCGCGCCGTGATCGCCCGGATACAGCCCCGTGAACATCGAGGCGTGGACGGGGAGGGTCCACGGCGCGGGCGCGACCGCCTCCTCGAAGACGGCGGCCTCCGCCGCGAACCGTTCGAGCCCGGGCGTCGTCTCGCGGTCGTAGCCATAGCAGGAGAGGTGGTCCTTTCGGACTGTGTCCATGACGACGAACAGGACGTTCCGGTTCGACGCGCGATCGCTCATACATACCCGTCGCCGTCCCCGCGCATAAATACACGCCGTTCGCGCGCCGTCATCGGATGAGCGCGAGCGGTGTCACCGTGTCAACTACCTGCCGATCCTCTCTCCCGAGGACGACGCGGCACCCGCAAACACGGGGCTTAACACGCCCTGTTGAGTATCGATGGGTATGTTGGCACAGACGGTCGCGGCGACCGAGATCGATCTGCTCGTGGTGTTCATGATCGCCGCGGGCGTCGGCATCTTCGTCGCGAAGGTCGGTCGGTTCCCCTATACGATCGCGCTGCTGATCGCCGGGTTCGGGATCTCCGTCATTCAGACCGTCATCGGGGTCGATCTGTTCCCCTTCGAGCTCTCACACGACCTCATTCTCCTGGTGCTCCTCCCGCCGCTACTGTTCGAGGGCGCGGCGACGACCGAGATCGACTCGTTCCGGGCGAACCTCGTTCCGATCCTCGCGATGGCCGTCCCCGGGCTCGTGATATCGGTGCTCGCGCTCGGGTTCGTCGGGCAGTTCGCGTTCGGGTTCTCGATCCTGCTCTCGCTGTTGTTCGCCGCGATGATCCTCCCGACCGACCCGGTAAGCGTGCTCGCGCTGTTCAAGGAGCTCGGGGCGCCCGAACGCCTCGCGACGCTGGTCGAGGGCGAGAGCCTGCTGAACGACGGCGTCGGCGTCGTCGTCTTCACGGCTCTATTGGCGCTCGCCGAGGAGTCCCAGCAGTCCGGCACGCCCGCTGCAGAGCTGCTGACACCATCGCGAATCGGCTCGACGGCGATCGACATCGGGATTTCGAGCGTCGGCGGGATGGTCGTCGGTCTCGTCGCCGGATACGCCGTCTACCGGGTGATGGCGAACCTCGACGAACACATGACCGAGATCGTGCTCACCCTCATTCTCACCTACGGGAGCTTCCTGCTGGCCGAACACTACTTCCACGTCTCGGGTGTAATCGCGACGGTGGTGGCGGGGCTGTTCATCGGCAACCGTGGGGCGGAGTACGCGATGAGTCCCCAGACCAAGCTCTCGGTGTTCAACACGCTCGAGACGGCTGCGTTCATCGTCAACACCTTCATCTTCGTCGCGATCGGTGCGACCACGCCCGTCCAGAGCCTCGTCACCTACGCCGGCCCGATCCTGATCGCGATCCCGCTCGTCCTCCTCGCACGCGCCATCGCGGTCTACCCGCTCACCGCGATCGCCAATCGGTTCGTGACCCGTGAGGTCCCCCGCAACTACCAGCACGTGATGCTCTGGGGCGGGCTCCACGGCTCGATCCCGATCGCGCTCGTGCTCGGTCTCCCGGCGGAGTTCGCCCAACGCGCTCAGCTCAACGCGATGGTGTTCGGGGTCGCCGCGTTCAGTCTCGTGGTCCAGGGGCTCTCGATGGCCCAGCTGCTCGATCGGCTCGACATCGTGACCCAGTCGGACGACAAGCGCCTCTACGAACTCCTCACCGGCCGGGAACGCGCCACCGGCGCCGCGCTCGAGGCCGCCGAAGAGCTCCGCCAGCATGGCGACATCCCGAGCAACGTCTACGAGGATTTCACCGCGGAGTACGAACGCGAGCAGGAGGACCTCCACGAGGCGATCTCCCGGCTCATGCAGGACAACCCCGAGCTCCGGCGCGAGGAGCTGCTGGTCGGCGAGCGCCGGCTGCTCCAGCGCGAGAAGGGGGCGATCCAGGACGCGATGCGCGACGGCGTCATCGCCGACGACGTCGGCGATCGGCTGCTCGAAGAGGTCGATCTCAAGCTCGATCGGGTCAACGACGGCGAGAGCACCGTCGACGAGGGTGAGGAGGAGTACGAGGAGTTCTGGCGCACCCAGGCGAACGAGTTCGGGCTCGACACCGAACCACGACGCGAGGGCGCGGACGACTAATCGAACGGCGCGTTTCTGGCTGTGGATGGCTCTCGGGCGTCAGGAAAACGGGCGCAAAACCGCCACCACCGACCGTGAGACGCTGCTCGCGCCTTTCAGAACGGGGCCTGCGGCCCTTCGTCGTCGTCACCGCCGCCCTCGCCGGGGAAGGAGGGGCTCATCCCGCCGCCGCCGAAGCCGGCGTCGCCCGCGCCGCCGCCGTCCATCCCGGTGTTGGCGTGAACCTGTTCGATCTCGGGGATCTCCTTGACCATCCGGCTCTTAATCGCCTGGATCGTCATCGGCGAGATGCCACAGCCCGAGCAGGCACCGCCGAGCTGGACGGTGACCTCGCCCGACTCGCGGTCGAGGTCCTGGATCGCGGCGCTCCCGCCGTGCATCTGGATCTGAGGGAAGTTCCGGCGCAGGAAGTTCGAGATCTCCTCGCGCAGGTCGTCGTCGCTCCCCTGGGTTTCCGTGCTCATGATCGTACTCGTCGGTAGGGCGTCCCTCTTCTTAGGCCTTTGGTCCGCCCTCGTCGAGCCCGAACACCGCCGCGAGTTCGGCTTCGAGCGTGTCGACGTACTCCGCGAGAACGCCCTCCAGTTTCTCGTCGTCGACCACCACGCCGGTGACGCGCTCGGCAGGATCGTCGGGGAGTTCGATCCTGAACCCTTCCTCACTATGTCCGTCGTCTTCGCCGCTCTCGTCGGCTTCGTCGTAGAACGGTTCGCTCTCGTTCAGGATCTGCTGGTCGATGGCGTGGATCAGTTCGGAGTCGTAGCGCTCGCCCATCGCCTCGAAGGCGTTCCGGTAGGCCGTCTGGAGTTCGGGGAAGTAGTGCTCGTACTTGTCCTCGAACTTCGCGGGGCTGAACTCGGTCATGATCGGCCCGTCGGGCGGGACGGACTAAAGCGGGACGATCGGTGCGCTGGGTCGGAAGCGCGTTCGACGACTCACGCCGACGCCTGCCGTTCCGCAATCGGTTTGTGGCCCGTGACTGAACGATCGGTATGGATCCGCGCGTCAGCGACCACGCCGACGTCCTCGTCGAACACTGCTGTGATGTGACCGCCGACGACAACGTTCTCGTCCGTGCCCCGCCGGCCGCCGAGGACCTCGTGGTCGCGCTCTACGAACGCCTCGGCGAGCGCGGCGCGCGACCCGCCCTCCACTGGGGCAGCGCACGGGCCGGGCGGGCGTACGCGAGGGCGATGGATCCCGAGGAGTACCGCACCGCCGATCACACGCTCGCCGAGATGAAAGCAACCGATATCGTGTTCATGATCGGCGGGTCGCGAAACACCGCCGAGACCAGCGACGTCGCCCCCGAGATGAGCGCGGCGCGGGGCCGGGCCCGCGAGCCCATCCTGAAGGAGCGCCTCGACACCCAGTGGGTCATCACCCAGCACCCCACCGCGGGCAACGCCCAGAAGGCCGAGATGAGTACTGAAGGATACGAGGCGTTCGTCTACCGTGCGGTGAACAAGGACTGGGACGAACAGCGCGAGCACCAGGCACAGCTCGTCGACCTCCTCGATCCCGCGAGCGAGGTCCGCATCGTGAGCGGCGACACAACCGACGTCACGATGTCGGTCGACGGGATGGACGCCATCAACGACGATGGCGAGATGAACATGCCCGGTGGCGAGGTGTTCACCGCCCCCGTGCCCGACTCGGTCGATGGCGAGGTCCTCTTCGACAAGCCCCTCCTCCGGAGCGGCCGGGAGATCGAGGACGCCTTCCTCCGGTTCGAGGACGGCGAGGTGGTCGAGCACAGCGCCGAGCAAAACGAGGAACTGCTCACCGCGATCCTCGACACGGACGAGGGCGCGCGCCGGCTCGGCGAGCTCGGCATCGGGATGAACCGCGACATCGACCGGTTCACGTACAACATGCTGTTCGACGAGAAGATGGGCGACACCGTTCACATGGCTGTCGGGGACGCCATCGGCGAGTGCGTCCCCGAGGACGCCGAGAAAAACGAGAGCGCCCAGCACGTCGACATGATCGTGGACATGGCCGAAGACTCCCGGATCGAGATCGACGGCGAGGTGATCCAGCGCAACGGTACGTTCCGCTTCGAGGACGGTTTCGAGACGTAGCGCCCGTCGTTTTTGGCGCAGATTTTTGCGAGGCCCGAGCGGAGCGAGGGCGAGCAAAAAGGTGCGACTGGTACGTTCCGCTTCGAGGACGGTTTCGAGGATCCGGCGACCGACACCAAAATCGACAACCAAAAAACAGAAGCGATGTTCTGGAAATCGTTATCCGGCACCCGATCGACGCACGGGGTATGGACCCTCGCATCCACGACCACGCCGAGGTCATCGTCGAGCACTCCACGAGCATCGAGCCTGACGACGCCGTCTCGATCACCGCCCCGCCGGCCGCGGAGGACCTCGTGATCGCGCTCTACGAGAAGCTCGGCGAGCGTGGCGCGAACCCCTCGACCACGATGAGCAGCAGCCGCGCCAGGCGGGCGTTCATGCGCGCGAGCGAGCCCGACGACTTCGAGCTTCCGGCCCAGTCGATGGCCGCGGTTGAGGCCGCGGACGTGTTCATCCAGATCCGAGCGGCGACGAACACCCACGAGACGGGCGACGTCGCACCCGAGAAGAACGCCGCCTACGGGGCCGCGATGAAACCCCTCAGCGACGAAGTGATGGACAAGCGCTGGTGTGGCACCCAGTTTCCCACACACGGCAACGCCCAGGACGCCGAGATGAGCTCCGAAGGATACGAGGCGTTCGTCTACGACGCGGTGCTCAAAGACTGGGACGCCCAGCGCGAGCACCAAGAACAGCTAGTCGAGATCCTCGACCCCGCGAGCGAGGTCCACATCGTGAGCGGCGACACCACCGACCTCCGGCTGAGCGTCGACGGCATGGTCACCCAGAACGACTACGGCGAGAACAACCTGCCCGGCGGGGAGGTGTTCACCGCTCCCGTCCCCGACAGCGTGGAGGGCGAGGTGCTGTTCGACAAACCGGTGATGGCACAGGGCCGTGAGGTCAACGGCGTCTCGCTCCGATTCGAGGGCGGCGAGGTGGTCGAGCACAGCGCCGAAAGGAACGAAGACGTGCTCACTGCGATCCTCGACACCGACGAGGGCGCACGCCGCCTCGGCGAGTTGGGGATCGGGATGAACCGCGACATCACGCAGTTCACGTACAACATGCTGTTCGACGAGAAGATGGGGGACACCGTCCACCTCGCGGTCGGGCGAGCCTACGAAGAGACCGTTGGCGAGGACCGTGAGCGAAACGAGAGCGCGATGCACCAGGACATGATCGTGGACATGAGCGAGGACTCCCGGATCGAGGTCGACGGCGAGGTGATTCAGCGCGACGGAACCTTCCGGTTCGAGGACGGCTTCGAAGAGTAGCGTTTCGTCGGATTCCGTTGTAAGGGCCCGTAGCGGGATCAACGGGTCAGCCGATGGGATGTTTTTACGAATACCCTGCTTGGGACGCGCCGTACCGGAACCCGCCGCTCACGCGACTCAAATGAGGGCCGCAGGCCACTCCCTCCCCAACCGATTCGCTCGGTCACTTCGTTCCTTCGCTCATCCCTCGCACGAGTCGTGCGCACCGCGCACTCCCGCGCGCCAACCCGCTTCCGCCGCAACCGCACCGACGCTGTTTGTCGCTCGGTTTCGACGACGGCTTTGTCCTGAGTCCCCGTGGCAAAAGTTGCGTTTCGAAACTGGTTTGGACGACCCAGCGGGTGAGTGAGTATGGACCCCCGCATCCGCGAGCACGCCCATCTGATCGCCGAGGCCGTCGATCTCTCGGCGGGCGACGAGTTCGTCATCAAGTCCGAACCACCGGCCGACGACCTCGTGACTGCGCTGTACGAGATCGCCGGCGAGCGCGGCGCACACCCGCTCGCGGTGCGCACGAACCGAAGCGGCCGGGCGATCCGGGCGTACCTCCGGGCGGCCGACGAGGCCGACGTCGAGTTCGAGACGCCGGGCCACCAGCAGGCGTTGATCGAGGCAGCCGACTGCCACGCCATCATCCGCGCCCACCAGAACGTGACCGAGCTCGGCGACGTCGACAGCGAGACGAACGCCGCCTACGAGAGCGCCCACAGCCCGATCCTCGACGAGCGCCTCGGCGACCGCTGGACACTGACCCAACACCCCGCGCCCGCGAACGCCCAGCTCGCCGAGATGAGCACCGAGGCCTACGAGAACTTCGTCTACGACGCCGTTCTGAAGGACTGGGACGAGCAGGACGGGTTTCAGGCACAGATGGTCGAAATCCTCGACCCCGCCGATGAGGTCCGGATCGTCTCGGGCGAGGGGACTGACGTGACGATGTCGGTCGCCGGCAACCACACCATCAACGACACGAACACCAACAACCTGCCTGGCGGCGAGGTGTTCACCGCCCCCCAGCCGGACAGCGTGGAGGGCGAGGTCCACTTCGACAAGCCGGTGTACCGCCGCGGTAGCGAGATCACCGATGTCCGACTGAGCTTCGAGGACGGCGAAGTGGTCGAACACAGCGCCGAAAAGAACGAGGACCTCCTGACGTCGATCCTCGACACCGACGAGGGCGCGCGCCGGCTCGGCGAGCTCGGCATCGGGATGAATCGCGACATCACCGAGTTCACGTACAACATGCTGTTCGACGAGAAGATGGGCGACACCGTCCACATGGCGGTCGGACGGGCCTACGAAGCGAACGTCGGCGAGGACAACGAACAGAACGGGAGCGCCCAGCACGTCGACATGATCGTGGACATGGGCGAGGATTCGCGGATCGAGGTCGACGGCGAGGTGGTCCAACGGAACGGCACCTTCCGGTTCGAGGACGACTTCGACGAATAGCGGCCTAGAACCCCTCTGTGTGCGGCCGCAAGTCGAGTTCGAGTGTCCACGCGCTCCGATCCTGTTCGACGAGATGCCAGTAGCTTTCGGCGATGGCGTCGGGATCGAGGTACTCCTCCGGACTCCCGACCTCGCGTCCTGGTGGGCGGATGCCGCCGTCGATGACGACGTGGGCGACGTGGATCCCCTCGGGGCCGAGGTCGCGCGCCATCGACTCGGCCATTCCCCGGACCGCGAACTTCCCGGCCGAGAACGCGAGTGCGCCGTCGTTGCCTCGTACTGAGGAGGTCGCGCCGGTGAAGATCACCGTCCCGCCGTCGTTGTCGAGCATGTCCTCGACGGCCTCCTGCGAGCAAAGGAAGCCGCCGCGCGCGCCGACCGCGAGCGCCTCATCGAACTCCTCCGTCGAGAGGTCCCGTAGCCCCTTCCACGCACCGCCGCTGGCGTGGTTCACGAGTACGTCCACGGGGCCGAATGCCTCACGAACGGTCTCGAACCCCGCTGCGACCGCTTCCGGATCGGTGACGTCGGTCGGGACTGCAAGCGCGTCGCCAGGCGCTTCGTCGAGTTCGTCCGCGAGATCCTCCACGAACTTGGCCGAGCGCGCGAACAGTCCCACGTCGCAGCCTTCCGCCGCGAACTTCCGGACGATCGACGCGCCGAGCCCTGGGCCGACGCCCGCGACGACGACTGTGCGTGTCATGGTCGACTCAGTGGACGAGCGACCAAAACCGTTCGGCGGCCGGCGGTGGCGGTTGCGGTTACGGTGGCGGTGCCTGGCGGATGAAGGGCGAGGGCGCGAGCGCAGCGAGCGGCCGAGGGCTTCAGCGGTGCGGTTGCGGTCGGGTGTGAGAGGTAGCGTCCGCGCGAGCGAAGCGAGCGCGGTTCGCCGCGAGTGTGCCGAAGGCGAACGAGCGGGTGTTTTTCATGAACGTTTTTGCGAGGAGTGGTTCGCGAGCGAAGCGAGCGCACCCGACGAAGCAAAAACGTTCGGGCACGGTGGGATTCGAACCGGAACCAGACGTGCTCGCTCGCTTCGCTCGCTGCGCGCGACTGGTAGGGTTCGAATCCCGCGCGGTTCGCTCTCCGCTCCTCACGTCCGTTCGTCGCAGAAGAGCGGGCACGACGGGATTCGAACCCGCGACCGTTTGGTTAGAAGCCAAACGCTCTCTCCGGACTGAGCTACGTGCCCTGCTCGGGAGTTCGCGCCGTCGGTGAAAAGCAGTCGGGTCTGGTGCGGAACGCTTACCCCCGTCTCCGGCCAATCGGCGCTCAATGGGAGTCATCGGTATCGTCGGGCTGCCGGGCAGCGGCAAGAGCGAGGCCGCGGCCGTCGCCCGCGAGGCGGGGGTGCCCGTGGTGACGATGGGCGACGTCATCCGGCGCGAGTGTCGCGATCGCGACCTCGATCCCGCGACACACCACGGCGCGGTGGCGAGCGCGCTCCGCGAGGAGGGGGGGAAGGGAGCGATCGCCGAGCGCTCGCTGCCGATCGTCGAGGACGCGCTCGAATCGGCCGACACCGTGCTGGTCGACGGCATCCGCTCGGACGTCGAGGCAACACGGTTCGAGACGGCGTTCGGCGAAGCGTTCACGCTCGTCGCTATCGAGGCCCCCTTCGAGACCCGGGCCGAGCGCGTCGATTCGCGCGGACGGGACACCCCGGCCGCGGCGGGCGGCGAGAGCCTCGAAGCGCGCGACGAGCGCGAACGCGGGTTCGGGATGGACGACGCGATCGCCGACGCCGATCTCACGATCGCGAACACCGACTCGCTCGACGTGTTCCACGAGCGCGTCCGCGCGCTGCTCGACGGACGGACGGACGCGGTCGAGGTGGAGCGGGGTGGCGAGTCGTGATCTACCGGGTCGACGTCCAGATCACTGCGCCGGTGCGCGACACCGAGGTCACGGATCGCGTCGCCGACGCGGTGGCGAACCTCTTCCCGGAGGCCAACGTCGAGCGCGAACCGGGAGAGATCCGCGCCGAGACCCACTCGCTCGATCACTTCTCGGAGCTCCTCCACCGCCAGTCGATCCTCGACTCCGCCCGGGGCGAGTTCTTCGACGGCCGTCAGGGCGAAACGCTCTCCTTCGACCTGAAAAAACAGGCCGCGTTCGAGGGCGTGGTCAACTTCGCGGTCGGCGAGCCGAGCGAACTCGGCGAGATCCACGTCCGGGTGCGCGTCCACGAGCCGTCGGTCGAGGAATACGTCGATCACGTCGCGCCGTCGACCGAGGATGGAACCCCGATCACCGACGATCCGTAGCACGGTCCGCGCTCGCCTCGTCGAATCCGCTGACGAAGATCGCCAGCCACTCGCTCGTGTCACGCTTTCGACGCACTTCGACTGTCTCGACCCACTTCACCCACTGGAACCCGCGCCGACCGGGCGCGACGAGCCGGAGAGGAAAGCCGTGGCCATGAGAGAGTCGCTCGCCGTCGACGTGGGTCGCGAGCAGCGCGTCGCGCGCTTCATCGAGAGGGAGGCTCCAGCGATAGCCCGTCACCGATCGAAAGGAGATCCACTCCGCCTCGTCGATCGGTTCGGCGCTATCGAGGAGGTCGCCGACCCGGACACCCCGCCAGGCGTGCTCCGAGTACCAGCCGCTGGTGCAGTCGAGCACGGCACGGCGTCCTTCGTCGGAGTCGATCGTTTCGCTGTCGAGTGAGAGTTCGCGCTCGACCCGGCCACCGATCCGGAGCTGCCAGTCGTCGGGATCGATCGGATCGGGATCGTCGGCGACCCAGCTCGTGACCGGGAACGCGTTTCCCTCGCCGCTGCCGTCCTCGCGCGACCCGGTGAACCGGTGATCCGCGCCCGCGAGCCCGAACAGCCGGTTGGCCTCGCGCTGGAGTCGCCACGTCAGCGCGCCAAAGCCCACGACGGCGAGGCCGCTCAGTGCAGTCCGTCGTCCGGCGAAATCGTCGGTGCTCGGGGCCCGGAACCGTCCGCGCAGGTGGACGAGCAAGAGGGGAACGACGAGCACGCCGAGCGCCATGTGGACGAACAGCCCCGTCCACGGACCGATCCCGAAACGGCCACCGAACGTCCAGTAGGCCCCGGTGGCGAGCGCCGCGATGGCGACGATCCCCAGCAGAATCGAGAGCGGGGTGTATCGGTCCCACGCCACTCGGTCGGTCACTCGATGGCGCACCCGGCGGAGTTTCCAGAACAGCAGGAGGACGAGCGAGAGCCCGCCGATCCCGTGGGTCACGAACACCCACGCGTCGCCGGTGCGTCCCGAAACGAGCCCGAGCAGGCCGGTGGCGACCGCGAAGCACACGGCTCCGAGGATCGACCAGTCGACCAGCCGCGGCGGGAGTTCGAGACGCGACCCCATCGTTTCGAGTACGGTTTCTAGGCGGTTGAGCCCTGCGCCCGCTCGGGACGATCGACCGCTCAGCCGTACGACCGCTCGGCGACCGTTTCTCCCACCTCGTTCCGCACCGTCACGGTGTCGCCGTCGTTGTTCCAGACGGCTCCCGACGCTCCCCAGTACAGCTCGCTCGCGGTGTCCGATCCGGTCCCCGTGTGGAGCGTGACCCGCTCGCCTGGTCCGAGCGCGAATTCGCTCGGGAACGTGTATCGGTGATCGGCAGCGTCGCTCACGGTCCAGCCGCCGAGGTCGATGCGTGTCTCCCCCCGATTCTCGAACACGATTCGCTCCCCGTTGGGGTTCGCGTTGTCGTTGCCCGGTGCGTCCGGCTCGATATCGGTGATCACGAGTCCACCCGGTTCCGACCGTTCGCCGGTCGTCGCTCCCGATTCGGTGCTATCGGTCGCACACGTCCAGAGACCGAGTCTCTCCCGCTGGGCGCGTGCCTCGGCCCGATCGAACCGCTCGCGACCCGCGAACGAGGTGTCGTACACCCGGGCGTACCCCTCGGCGACGAGGCGATAGTTGACCGCAGTCCCGTCGTGCCGGACGAACGCCAGCAGCCGGCCGTAGCGGTCGCGGCGGTCGCCGCCGGCCACGAGGCGCACCTGCTCGTCCGCGAGGGCCCGTTCGACGAACGCGCTCGCGTTCCGGCCCGCGTCCCGGAGACAGGCGCTCCCTGCTTCGCTGTCGGGGACTCCCTCGAACTCCGGTGGATCGTTCGCGACGTGGACTTCCGGGGTGTCGACGCCGAGCAGCCGAACCGTATCGATCGTTCCGTTCGCGTATCGGACCTCGATGGTGTCGCCGTCGACGACCCTGGTAACGGTCGCTGCCCGCCCTCCCGGTCGGTCGACGGTCGTTCCGCTCGTGGCAGTCGCCGCCGGAGCCGTCGTGATGCTAGGTGTCTCGACCGTCGACGTCGTGGGCTCGGTCGTCCCCGGCGTCGTTCCCGCGCAGCCGGCGAGGACGACACAGGCCACGAGAACCCACGCGAGGCGGCGCATACCCACACGATCGCGTCATCCCTTCTAAACCTTCGGACGTGTCTCGGGTGTCCCGTTTCGGGTTCCGGGCTCAGATCACGATCTGGACGACCCCGAACAGCACGAGCACCCCGAGCACGTCACAGACGTTCGTCACGACCGGGATCACGAGGTCGTCGGGGTCGAGTCCGTACCGGTAGGCGGCGTAGGTCGCCACGATCGTGACGGCGACGGCGAGCACCGCGAGCACCGCGCCGCTCGCGGTCGCGACCAGCACCACCGTCGGGAGTGCGAGCCTCGAGCCGGCGGTGAGTGCGGTGAGCGCCCACGCGCCAGCACCGACGACCGGGAAGACGGTGAGCGCGAGCCCCACGGTGGCGACGGCGTTGCCCGCGAGGGTGTCGTCGGTCGGGGAAAAGGAGAGCGTGCCGAGGTGGAAGGCGGTCGAGAGCCGCGCGGCGAGCACGCTGCCCAGATTACCCGCCGTGCCGATCGTGACCGGCACGAGCACGAGCAGCGCGGGGTAGCGGAGGAGGGTGGCCTCGAACGAGCCGAGCACGAACCCGCTCCCGAGTTCGACGAGCGTGAGCACGACGAGGACGGGCAACAGCGCCCGCGTGATCGCCCGGAACGTCCACTCGGTCGGCACTCAGCCACCCCCGAGCGCGAGCACGATCCGCACCGCGAGCAACAGGTAGGCGATCCCGAACACGTCGCCGGTGGTGGTGACGAGCGGCCCGACCAGCGTGTCGGGGTTGTACCCCCGCCGGTAGCCAGCGAACACCGCGAGTACGACCACCGTCGAGAGCGTCACGCCCGAGAGCAGCCCGGCGAGTACCGAGATCCCGACGAGCGTGGCGAGCGGCGCGGGCGACGCCGCAAGTGCCCACAGGACGACGTACGCCGCGGTCGCGGCGAACGCGCTCGCGAGCAATCCGTTCGCGATCGACGCCGCAACCGCCGACCGGAGCCGAGGGTCGCCGCCGCGCACGCGAGGTTCGACGAGGCCCTGGTGGAGCGCGGTGGCGATCCGCGCGCCGAGTGAGCTGTAGACGTTGCCCCGCGTCGCGAGCAGCGCGGGCACGAGCACGAGAAGTCCGGATACCGCTCGGAGTTCCTCACGCATCCCGCCGAGGACCACGCCCGCGAGAAGGCCACCGACGAGGCTCGCCGACAGCGCCGGCAGCGCCTCGCGGTAGGCCTCGCGCGCGACCTCGGCGACGGTCATCGGTTGGTCGAGACGCGCCGAGGACAAAAAGCCGGCCGCATCGATCGTGGCTCCCGACACCCATCGTCATCGGTATTCGAGCACGTCGACGACGGCTCCGGTTTCGGGGTGCGTCAGGTCGTCGTCGGCGGAGACGACCGGCGCATCCAGCTCCCGTCCGGTCGCAGCGATCAGCGCATCGCAGCCATCGAGATACGGTCCCTCCGGGCCGACCTCGTCCGCGATTTCGGCCGCGGTAACGGCGAGCTGCTCGTCGACTCCGTATACCTGCCCCCACGCGAGGGCCTCCACAGCACCGGCAACGTCCCCGTCGGGAAGATTCCCCTCGCCAGCGAGCACCTCCGCGTAGGCCGGCGTAGGCATGATCCACGCCTCCGCTCCGCCACCGTACTCCTCGTAGAAGTCCTTCGTCGCGGAGACGCCGCCGAGATAGTCGATGAGGAAGGTCGCATCGAGAACCTTCATCGGGAGCTCAGCGCTCGCGCCTCATCCGACGCTTTCGCTTCTCCCGTGTCTGCCGGCGTCCTTCGCGGACGCGTGCTGCCTCCTCGTCGGACCAGCGACCGAACCCGTCCTCGAAACTCGCCGCAGGCTGTTCGGCGAGCATCCGTTCCAGCACTTCGTTGTACGACTCGCCGGCGCGTTTTTGCCGTTCGAGTTCACGCTTCACCCCGCTGCTGACGCGGATCTGCTCGTCGGCGATCCCCATGCGTTGACGGTGGCGTTGACAACGAATAACTGTTCGGCCGACGCTTCGTCGACAGTACTGATCGACCCGACTGTCGGAATATTTTTACTTCGACATATCGTCGCCGGACCCGAATGTGGAGTTCCCGTGAACGAGCCGTGTTGTATTTGCTGCTCGTCTTCGGTGGCGGGGCTGTTCTGATCGTCGATACCGTGTTCGATCTCACGGTTTCGACGGACAGCTACACCGTTCCGTTCGGTCTAATGACCGGCTTTGCGTTTCTTGTTGGTGGCGTGTTCCAGCTCATCGAAATCGCTAATCGGCGACGCACACGAGCCATCGGTTGGGTCGGCCTGGCCATCGGTCTCGCCCTCGCCTTCGTCGTCGATGGGTTCGTGGCGCAAGGCCCGTTCGTCTACTACGCCGGCATCGCGGCGCTGGTCGGTACTGGTATCGCTCTCTTCTCCATGTTCTCTGGCTCCAACCCCGAGGACCGCGCGAACGCTTCGTAGCCTTACCCGAACGGTCCGCCACCACCCCCCATCCCACCCATTCCGCCCATGCCGCCGCCGCCCTCGCCCTCCATCCGCTTCATCATCCGCTGCATGTCGGCGTCGCCCATCCCCTGGAACTGTTTCAACGTTCGTTCCATCATGCGGTGCTGCTCTAAGAGTTCCTGGACCCGCTCTTCGGGCTGGCCGCTGCCGCGCGCGATCCGGCGAGTCTGGCTCGCGCCCACGGATCGGGGGTTTTCGAGCTCGTCTTCGGTCATCGAGTCCATCACGATGTCGAAGCTCCGCATCCGATCCTGGGTGACGTCCATCGCGTCGTCGGGGAGCTGGTCCTTGATCCCGCCGCCCAATCCGGGGATCATGTCGAGCACCTGATCGAGCGGCCCCATCTTGTTCATCGCGTCCATCTGGTGGCGCATGTCCTTCAGGGTGAACTGGCCATCCAGGATGTCCTCGGGATCCCAGTCCTCCTCGTCGGTGTCGGTGTCGGCCATCGCGCGCTCGACCCGCTCGGCGAGCTGCTTGAGGTCGCCCATCCCCAGCAGTCGGGAGATGAACCCGTTGGGCTCGAAGCGCTCGACGTCCTGTACCGTCTCACCCGTCCCGAGAAACGCGATCGAGGAGTCGGTCTCGTTGACCGCCGTGAGTGCGCCCCCACCCTTCGCGGTCCCATCGAGCTTGGTGATCGCGACGCCGTCGATCCCGATGGCCTCCTCGAAGCGCTGGGCCTGGTCCTTCGCTCCCTGGCCCAACGCCGCGTCCATCACGAGCAGGCTTCGATCGGGTTCGACGACCTCATCGATTTCCTGGATCTCGTCGATCAGCCCCTCCTCTAAGGCGTGGCGACCCGCGGTGTCGACGATGTGGATGTCGGCCTCCTCGGTCGCCGCCAGCCCGTCGCGGGCGATCTGGACGGGGTCGTCGGCGTCGGGGTCGCCGTAGAAGGTGACTTCCGCGCGTTCGGCCATCTCCTTCGCCTGATCGTACGCGCCTGGTCGGAAGGTGTCGGTCTGGATCACCGCTGGCCGGAGCCCCTTCTTCGAGAACCACCACGCCATCTTCGCCGCGGTCGTGGTCTTCCCCGACCCCTGGAGCCCCGCGAGCAGGATGGTCTGGGGTTCGAGAGGCAGATCGGTCGACTCGCCGACGAGGTCGACCATCTCCTCGTAGACGATCCGGAGGACGAAGTCCCGAGCCGTGGTGCCGCCGGGGGGCTCCTCTTCGAGCGCGCGCTGCTCGATGCTCTCGGAGAGCTCCATCACGAGGCCGATCTCGACGTCGGCCTGGATCAGCGAGCGCTGGATTTCTCTCACTACTTCCTCGACGTCTTCCTCGTCGAGCCTGGTCTTTCCCTGAAGTCGGTCGAGGGTTCCCCGAAGGGAACTCCCGAGATCGTCGAGTACCATTTGCGGGAGCTACGTCGTGTGGCTGGTAAAGGCTTGTCCGTCGAACTGTGTGGCTGAGGGCCGTTCTGGTTACGAGGCTGTAGCGTCGAAACGAGTGGAACCGATAGTGAAACGCCCACTTGCCCGAGACAAATGAGTACCGCAAGCCACACCCTCCCCAGCCGATTCGCTCCGCTCGCGTTGCTCACGGGTCGCCTTCGCTCCCCGTTCGCTTGGCGGCCCTCACTACGTTCGCGCCGCCCACTGCTCGCTTCGCTCATCCCTCGCGCGAGTCGTGCGCTTCGCGCACTCCCGCGCGCCATCCGCCGTTACCCGATCAATCCCGTGACCCACAGCACCGCGGCCGTCGCGCCGACGCCGAGCACGAACAGAAACCCGTTCGCGAGCGTGCTCGATGCGCGAGCGAACCCGAGCGAGAACCGACGGGCCGACAGCGGCCAGAACGGCGCGATCCCCATCGGCGTCAGCCAGTCGGCGATCAGATGGGCGACGACCGCCAGCGCACCGAGTCCGAACCCGAACGAGGCAAGCAGCCGTGGCTCGAACATAACTAGCTCAGATCCGAGAAACCAGCCGACTGCACCGCATACGAGCCCAACGATCACCGCGAACCCGAGCGTGTGGGTCGGGCCTCGATGAGTGACATACGGAAGCCGCATATCGATGTCTGGCAGCATGGCGAGCCAGATCATCACCGCGAACCCGGCAACAGCGAGCGCGACCCGCCCGGTCGAAAGCATCGCATAGCCAGCTGGGGCGTAGCAAAGCAGCCCGACGCCGATGTGGCCCTGGCGGTACACACCTGTTCTTCTCCCCGACCTACTCCTCGCCGCCGAGCAGCCGGTCGACGAGCACGTCGGGATCGAACCGCTCGATGTCGTCGTAGCCTTGGCCAGTGCCCAAAAAGAGGATCGGCTTGCCGGTGACGTGGGCGATCGAGATCGCCGCCCCGCCCTGGGAGTCGGCGTCTGCCTTCGCCAGAATTGCGCCGTTGATCGCCGCGGCGTCGTCGAACTCCTCGGCACGATTGGTGGCGTCCTGGCCCGCGACCGCCTCGTCCACGAACAGCGTCATGTCGGGATCGACCACCCGATCGATCTTTGCCAACTGGGCCATCAGGTCGTTCGAGGTGTGGAGCCGACCCGCCGTATCCCCCAACACCACGTCGATATCGTTCGCCTCGGCGTACTCGACGGCGTCGTAGAGCACGGCGGCGGGATCCGAGCCCTGGTCGTGGGCGATCAGCTTCTTTCCCAACCGGTCTGCGTGCTCGCCCAACTGCTCGTTCGCGCCCGCCCGATAGGTGTCGCCGTTCGCGAGCACGGTCGAAAGGCCGCGCTCCTCGAAGTAGCGTGCGAGCTTCGCGATCGTCGTCGTCTTCCCGACACCGTTGATTCCCGTGAAGACGATCGTCACGGGTTTGTCGGCTGCGGCGATTCGCTCGTCGAAGTCGAACTGACCGACGCTGATGACCTCTCGAAGTGCCTCGGCGAGCGCCTCCTCGACCACCGTGCCGGTGGTCTTGACCTGGGCGCGGGTCGCGCCAGTGAGTTCCTCGCGGAGTCGGTCAAGGATCGCCTCGGCGACGCTCATCTCGACGTCGCTTTCGAGCAGCGCCATCTCGAGATCGAATAGGGGATCGTCGAGCTCGCCCGCCTCGATCAGTGACTGCCCCGTGGCGAACAGCTTCGCGCGCGTCCCGAGACCGAGATCGCTTCCCTCCTCATCGTCACTCTCCGCCTCGTCCGCTTCTCGATCGTCGTCCGTCCTCGATGTCGACCATCCTCGACGTGCCGCGTCGGCGGCGGTCTCCGTGGACCGCTCCGCCGCCGGCTCCGTTGGCTCGTCTGCCGTCGCCGATGCGGGTTCACCGTCGGGGCCTTCCGTTTCGGGGCCCGCGTCGCTTTCGACTCCCGCTGACGCCGCCGTCGTGGTCCCCGGCTCCGTCTCGGCTCCGGCTTCTGCCTCGACGTCGCCCTCATCGTCGGGAGCGTCGGGTTCGGCCTTCTCGCTCTCGATTTCACTCTCGGCTTCGGGGTCTGCGGCCTCACTGGCCGCCTCGTCGAGTTCCTCCTCGGCGTCGCGCTGGAAGGAGGAGAGCTTGTCCTTGAGTCCGTCGAACATCGTCCGGCCTTACTCGTCGTCGTCCGCTTCCTCGCCCATGCCGCCCATCTGGCCCTGGAGCTGCTGCATCTGCTGTTGTTGCATCTGCTGGGCCTGCTGTTCGAGCTCGTTGCGTTCGCCCTCGACCTCGGTGATCTCCTCGCGGACCTCCTCGATCCGGTCGTCGAGCGCGTCGCGTTTGGTTTCGAGGGTGTCGATCGCGCCCTCCTTGTCGCGCTCGGCGGCGTACCCGCCACCGAGGCTCACCACTGCCTCGTCGATATCCTGGATCTCGGCCCGGACGTACGCGTCGCCGCCGAGCGGGACCTGAACTGTGGAGCCGCTTTCGAGCGCGTCGAGCGCCTCGGTCGCCTCGTCGATCTCGCGCTGCTCCTCCTGGAACTCCTCGATCTCCTGTTCGAGCGCCTGCTCGTGGCGTTCGAGGTTCTCGATCTCCTCGGAAAGCTGTTCGAGCTGGCCGCCACCGCCGCCACCACCGAGGCTCATCGGCTGTCCCCCTGCACGGCAGTCGCTTTCGATCGATGCGTTTCGGGTGTCACGAACTCGTCCATACCCCGGTTGGGCGGGCGCGCCGGAAGTATGTTGTCTTACCTGCTCACTCGATGTAGCCGAGCGCGTCCTCGATCCGACCGAGCTCTGGCCCGGTCGTCTCCTCGCCCGCGACGTACCCGTGAGAGTTGGCGAGCAGTCCCGACCCCACCACCGGCGCACCGTAGTTGATGGTCCCGATGTCCGCCGGAACGCCGAGCAGCTCCTCGACGTGATCCAGCTCCTCGTCGGTGCTTTTCGGATGGCAGAGCACGCCCCGATTGGTGGCGACCGCCGCCGTGCCGACAGTTCGAACGCCAGCGAGTGCACCCCGATCGGCCGGCACGTCGAGATGTTCCTCGACGGTCGATACTGCCTCGTCGGGGAGATCCGGGTGGAGGTACGCCCCGTGGTCGTTCGCGAGCACGACGTTGCCGGCGGCGTTGATCCGGCCGGGCAGCTCCGCCACGGGCACGTCGAGCGCGTCGTCGAGCCGGTCGCGCTCGACGTCGGTGAGACGGCTGCTCGTCACCAACCCGTTGGAGTTGCCCGCGACGAGCGCGCCCACGGTGCCGGAGCCGGCGACCGTGGTTCGCACCGCGGAGACGCCGAGCTCGTCGGTCAGCGCCGCGAGAAGGTCGTCGTCGACGTCGGGTCGAACGAGCACGCAGTCGTCGGTGGCTCGGGCGAAGACGCCGACGTACGCCGAACCGGAAAAGGCCGCGCGGAGCACGCTACTCCGCGTGCTCGGCTTCGACCACGCGCTCGCCTTCCTCCTCGAACCGGGCCGCCCGCACGCGGAGCTTGCTCGGGGGGTTGCCCCGGCCGCGCGCCCAGACCGCCTCGTTGATGGAGGGGTCGAGCCGCACCGCGTCGTGATCGGTCTTGAAGTGCTGTGCGAGGTGATCCCGGATGATCTTCATCGCCCGGTCCGCACCCTCGTGGTTCGCGCCCGCCTTCACGTCCCGGAGCGGGACCGTCACGACCCGCTCCTCGAAGTCCTCGGCGCTCATTCGTCCGTGTCACTCCGCCGCCAGTTGCGCCGTTTCGGGTTGCGCATCGTGTCGCGGTCGGTCTTCATGATGACCCACGCCGGCACTCGGGAGTTCTGGCGTTCGAGCTTCCCCAGCCGCTTCTTCTTGGCTTTCGAGTTCTTGCCCATGATGGACGCATTCGGCCGGCGTGGCTTAAATCGTTGTTCCTTCACACCCACCTTTTGCTACGGTCGCTCACTCCGGTCGCTCTCTGCTCGCGGGCCGAAGGCCCGCTCGCACGGTACGAGGGACGCGAAGCGTCCCTCGCTACTCCAAAATGTGGATCAAAAGCCACCGACAGAGCTTCGCTCTGCCGAGCCTGCGTTCGCTTCGCTCACGCAGACTCCGGCACTCCACTCGCTTCGCTCGGGGGTTCCTCGGCCCGCTCACTCGCCCGCGGCTCGTTCGCGGTGCAATCACTGACGTTCCGCCACCGGACCGCGACGACCACACCCTCCCCAGCCGATTCGCTCCGCTCGTTTCGCTCACGGGTCGCTTTGCTCCCCGTTCGCTTGGCGGCCCTCGCTGCGCTCACGCCGCCCACCCCTCGCGTCGCTCATCCCTCGCGCGAGTCACGCGCTTCGCGCGCTCCCGCGCGCCACCGCTACGTCCAGCAACAAATCACCTCCAGCAACAAACGTCCCTCAGAAAACAGGATACGCCCTCACAACTCGAAGCGCTCGACGGTCGTGTACTCCGGGCCGTCGTCGGCGAGCACGCTCTCGGTCAGTCGGACCTCGTCCACGTTGAGCGCCCCGACGGTGGGATCGCTCTCGCGGAGCGCGCGCTGGACCCGATCCTTGCCGCCGGCGTGATCCATCCGGGCGATCGTCGCGTGCGGCGTGAACTCGTGATCGGCGGGATCGAACCCCATCTCGGTGGTTCGATTCTCGATCGCTCCGTGGAGCCTGGCAAGCTCGTCGCCACCCTCGCGGACGCCGACCCAGATCACGCGGATGTACTCCTCGCTCGGGAACGCGCCGAGCCCGCCGAAGACGGCCGCGAACGGCTCGACACCCGCCTCGTCGATCGCGTCGGCCAGATTCGCCGCGAGATCCGACACCCGCTCTTCCTCGACCTCGCCGAGGAACTTCAGCGTCACGTGGACGTTCTCGGGATCGGTGCGTCGCACCCCGCTCGCGTCGCCGACCCGCTCCTGAACGCTCCTGATCTCCGCGGCGAACCCGTCGAGATCGACGCTCACGAACAGTCGCATACCGAGCGTACGCGGTCGTAGCCCTTAATCACGGTCGTCGTCTATGGATACCCATGACCGACGACGAGTCCGAACGCGCCCCCGACGCCGAACGGAATCGCGATGCCGCCGACGACCACGATCCTCGCCCCGCAGCCGACGAGCCCGTCCCCGATCCCGCCGACGACGCCGCGGACGACCACCAGTTCTCCGCGGGTCAGGGGTTCGGCGAGCCCGAGGGGTTCGATCTCGACCCGCCCGAGCTCTCGGTCGACCCGAGCGAGGTCGATCCCGTCGACTCGCGCGCGGTGGCCGACCTGCTCGACGAGCGCCAGCTCGGTGCCGGTGACGTGGATGCCGAAGAACTCGTCGACGTGGGGCTGAACTACCTCCGGATCAACCGCTACGAGCAGGCGACTGAAACGCTGGAACGCGCCGCCCGCTTCGCCGACGACGAGTCGACCGAACAGGAGGCGTGGGTCAACAAGGGCGCGGCCCACGCCGAACTCGAAGAGTACGACGAGGCGATCGGCGCGCACCAGGAGGCGCTCCGGATCGACGATCGGAGCGAACACGCCGCGAGCGCCGAGACCAACCTCGCCTCGGCGCTCTGGGAGGCCGGCCGGTCCGAGCAGGCGCTGGAACACGCCGAACGCGCCGTCGAGATCGACGCACGCTTCCCACAGGCGTGGTTCAATCGCGGCTTTTTCCTGCTCGAACGCGGGCTCGCGAGCGAGGCGCTCGACGCGTTCGACAACGCGATCCGGCTGGGATTCCGAAACGCCGAGGTCATCGAGGAGAAAGCGCGCGCGCTGGAGGAAACCGGCGAGGACGAGAAAGCCGAGGAGCTCGCCGCGGAGGCGCGCGAACTCCGCGAGGAGGCCGAAGAGGAGCTCGTCCGTGATCGTCAACGAGCGTGAGACGCCCGAGGGCCGCCTGGTCTCGGTCTGCGACTCCGATGTGCTCGGCGAGACCTTCGCAAACGGCGAGATCGACTTCGAGGTGAACGAGGAGTTCTACGACGGCGAGCCCGCCGACGAGGAAGAGGTGGTGGCGAGTCTCGCGGGTGCGCGGGTGGCGAACATCGTCGGGACCGACGCCGTGGCGCTCGCGGTCGAGCACGGGTTCGTCGACGAGGAGAGCGTGCTCGATCTCGGCGAGACCCGCCACGCTCAGCTGTTGCGTCTGGAGTGAGTCGTCTTACTCGTCGACCATGCCGCCGAACGCCTCGATCGGGACGCCCTCCATCGAGTCCATGTCGAGGCCGTGGCGCTCGGCGGCCAGCGAGACCTCGAACACCGACTCGCGGTCGGGGGCCTCGAACACCACGAGGAAGTCGTACCGCCCGAGCAGCGCGTAGGTCTCCTGGAGTTCGGCCTCGACCTCCTCCAGTTCGATGTTGATGTCGCCCCAGAGCGAGGCGAGCTCCTGGAGGTCCTGAAACTCGGCATCGACGACTTCGACGAGCGCAACCCAGGTCTGCATGGCCGGCGTTCCGACCGCGGCAACTAAAACCGTTCCGGCCGACCCGTCGCCGGCACCGACGTTTCGTCGTTCTGATCGCGAACAGTCGGTATCCACTCAGCACTCGTCGCTCCCACGAACGGGTGTCGGCTTGCAACTGCCGACGGGGAGCTTTACCCGTTCGCGTCCGGCGTAGTTCCATGAGCCACTCCACGACCGTCGGTTGGTCGCTGTTCACCTCCGGTATCGTCACGCTGCTGTTGGTCTGGGTGCCCGGCGATTCGCTGTACTGGGGGCTCGCGCTGCTCGTGCTCGGACTGCTGGTGATGTCGCGCCGCGTCGTCTGAGCGCCACGAGCGCGTGCTGACCGAAGGAATGTTCCCCTTGCGGACCCTACGAACCGCCAATGAGCAGTCAGACCGCCGAACCGCTCGATGTGGAACGAGTGCGAGGCGAGTTCCCGATCCTCGAACGCGAGGTGGGCGACGGCCAGCGCCTCGCGTATCTCGACAACGCCGCCACGAGCCAGACGCCCGATCGCGTGGTCGACGCGATGAGCGACTACTACCGGGGCACCAACGCGAACGTCCACCGGGGGATCCACCACCTGAGCCAGGAGGCCTCGATCGCCTACGAGGAGGCCCACGACCGCCTCGCGGAGTTCGTCGGGGCGTCGGGCGGTCGCGAGGAGATGATCTTCACGAAGAACACTACTGAAGGGCTGAATCTCGTGGCGTACGCGTGGGGACTCAACGAGCTCGGTGAGGGCGACGAGGTCGTCCTGTCCGAGATGGAACACCACTCCTCGCTGGTGACGTGGCAGCAGATCGCCAAACGCACCGGTGCGGACGTGCAGTATATCGAAATCGACGACGAGGGCCGTCTCGACATGGACCACGCCCGCGAGGTGATCGGTCCCGACACCGAGATGGTCTCGGTCACCCACGTCTCGAACACGCTCGGCACGATCAACCCGATCGGCGACCTCGCCGATCTCGCTCACGAACACGACAGCTACATTTTCGCCGACGGTGCCCAGGCTGTCCCCCACCAGCCCGTCGACGTCGAGGCGCTCGACGTGGATTTCTACGCCTTCTCGGGCCACAAGATGTGCGGACCGACGGGGATCGGCGGGCTCTACGGCAAGAAAGCGATCCTCGAAGCGATGGAGCCGTTCATGTACGGCGGCGGGATGGTCCGGAAGGTCGAGTTCGAGGGGACGACGTGGGCCGACCTGCCGTGGAAGTACGAGGCCGGCACGCCGCTGATCGCGGAGGGGATCGCGCTCGCCGAGGCCGCCGATTATCTCGACGAGATCGGTCTCGATCGGATCGATCGCCACGAGCGCGACCTCGCCGACTACGCAGTGGAACGGTTGGAAGAGTTCGACGACGTCGAGATCTACGGCCCACCGGCGGGCGAGCGCGCGGGCCTCGTCTCGTTCAACCTCGACAGCGTCCACGCCCACGATCTCGCGAGCATCATGAACGACCACGGCGTGGCGATCCGGCCCGGCGACCACTGCACCCAGCCGCTCCACGACGTGCTCGGCACGGCGGCCTCCGCCCGTGCCTCGTTCTATCTCTACAACACGAGAGCCGAGGTCGACACTCTCGTGGACGCGATCGACGACGCCAGGCAGCTGTTCGCGTAGGCTGTCGGATCCTGCCCGGAATCCTTTTGCGTCGCACGCCCGTACCCCGATTCACTATGAGCATGGGTTCGGACATGTATCGCCAGCAGATCCTCGATCACTACAAGAACCCGCGCAACTACGGCGATCTCGACGATCCCACCTTCAGCCACGTCGGCGAGAACCCGATGTGCGGTGACGAGATCAAAGTCGACGTCAACCTCGCCGACGACGGCGAGACTATCGAGTACGCCGCCTTTTCGGGCGAGGGTTGTGCGATCAGTCAGGCGAGCGCAAGCATGTTGACCGACGAACTCCAGGGGATGACGCTCGACGAACTCGACGAGCTCGACCGCGACGACGTCATCGACCTCCTCGGGGTGGACATCAGCCCGATGCGAGTGAAGTGTGCGGTGCTCGTCGAGATGGTGGCCCAGGACGGCGCGGCGATCCATCGGGGCGAGGAGACCTCGATCGAGAAGACCACGACTGAATAGCGGTTTTTGCTGCGGTTGCGGTGCGGGGGTAGTGCGGTTGCGGTGCCTGGCGTCCTGCGTTCGCAGTGCGAACGCAGTGGCTCGGGAGAGCGAAGCTCTCCTGGCGGATGAAGGGCGAGCGAACGTAGTGAGCGAGGGCTTCGGCGGTGCTGTGCGGTTCGCGGAAGGCTAGCAGCTCTACCGTGAGCGAGGCCGCAGGCCGAGCGAGCGGGTGTTTTTCATGAACGTTTTTGCGAGGGGTTGAGCGAACGAGCGGAGCGAGTGAGCGATCCCCCGAAGTAAAAAGGTTCGTGCTATTCGGGCTTCAGTCCCTCCTCCTCGACGCGCATCACGGCCTCGCCGTCAGCGAGGTTTGGCGCGTCGACGAGGCGGACGATCCGTTTGGTGCCCTTCGACTTTCTGAGGTACATCCGGAACGTCGACTTGTGGCCGAGGATGTTCCCGCCGATGGGCTGTGTCGGGTCGCCGAAATAGGAGTCGGGGTTCGAGGCGACCTGGTTCGTGACGACGGTGGCGGCGTTGTAGAGGTTGCCGACCTTGTCGATGTCGTGGAGGTGCTTGTTGAGCTTCTGCTGGCGCGAGGCGAGTTCTCCACGGCCGACGTACTCCGCACGGAAGTGGGCGGTGAGCGAGTCGATGCAGACTAGGCGAACGGGCCACTCCGAATCCTCGTGCTCGCTCGCGATGTCCTGGGCCTTCTGCGCGAGGAGGATCTGGTGGTTGGAGTTGAACGCCTTCGCGACGTGGATGTTGTCGAGGATGCCATCGATGAACTCGTCCATCGCTTCCTCGCTGTCGGGACCGCCCTCGATCTCGCGGACCTCCATCGCGGCGGCGATCGCCTCGTCGGGGAGCCCACGGACCATCTGTGCGATCCGCTCGGGGCGGAAGGTGTCCTCGCTGTCGATGAAGATCGCGCTGCCCTCCAGCCCGCCGTACTCCTTGGGGAGCTGGACGTTGACCGAGAGCTGGTGGGTGACCTGGGATTTGCCCGCACCGAACTCGCCGTACACCTCGGTGATCGACTGGGTTTCGACTCCTCCTCCAAGGAGGTCGTCGACCTCGTCGACCTGCCAGCTGAGCTTGCCGATCTCGTTGCGGCGCTCCAGTACGTTGGCACCGGTCTCGAACCCGCCGATGTCGGCGGCGTCGCGTGCGGCGTTGATGATGTCCGCCGCCGTGCTCTCGCCGATGTCGGCGGTGTTCGAGAGCTCGCCGGGGCTCGCGACCGCGATGCCCTGATACGAGTCGAAGCCGGATTCGGTGAGCTTGTCCGCGGTCGCCGGTCCGACGCCGGGCAGGCTCTCTAGGTCCTCGGTTGTTGCCATACCTCCGGGTTGTGCGGCTCCCTTCATAAAGCCTCGTCAACAGCTCGGTGGAAGTGTAGTTGGAGGGGCGGGGTCGGGTCCGTCGGACGGAATCGGGACGGCCGAGTGACTGTGGCGAACCGGGGTCGGTAGTGGGTGCCGTGGGCCCGCTCAGAGTCGGCCGCTGCCGATATAAGCGAGGCCGAACGCACCGGCCAGCACCAGGCCACTCAGTGCGGCGTCGGAGAGCTCCAAGACTCCCTCGCCGAACCAGCCGGTGACGAGGAGCGCGAGTGCGACCGCCGAGGCGAAGGGATGGGTAGCGAGCGACCCGGCGAACGTCCGGAGCGACCAGTACGCGTTCTCGCTCAGCGACGCAAGCGCGACACCCACCGAACGGTTGCCGTCGGGGTTCTCGGCCGGTTCGAACCCCGAGCGGGCGTCGTTCGGGACGGTGACGATCTCGCCCGTGTGGACTCGTCTGCCGTCGGCGTCGCCCACCCGGAGGAGCGTGACGTCGTCCTCGCTCGTGCCGACGACGCGATAGATACCCGGTTGATGGCTTCCGTCGGCGTCCGTCGGTCGGAGATGGTCGTAGACGGCGAGCGTGTCGGCGGGCATCTACTCCCAGGGATGTCGCCCGCTGTCGGGCCAGAGCGCGTACCAGTAATCCTTGTCGGGTTCGATTTCGAGCTCGCCGTCGAGCACCGATTCGAGTTTGAACTCCACGGTCGAGTCGCGCTCGCTGCTCGACCGCGGTGCGAAAGGGTAGTACGCGCCCCGTCGGAAGGAGTACACCCAGTAGATCGGGGTGCCCTCGTTCTCGAAGCCGAACAGCGCGGCGAGCAGCCGCGAGCCGTACCCCCGCTCGATCAGCGTGTCGGCGGCAAAGTGAACGCTCGTCACGAGATCCTCGAAATCCCGGTCCGCGAGCACGACCCACTCGTACCCATGAGAGTCGTCGACGAAGCGGGCCTCGGTCCCGGTCTCGACCTCGCCCGCGTCGAGGATCGCCTCGACCTCTTCCACCGCGTCCGCGAAGTCCGTACTGTCGACGCCCGAAAAGCAGAGCGCGGCCACCCCGGCGGGTGGGAAGCCCAGGTCGGCCTCCATCGTGAGGTAGGCGGTGCTCATCCCGAAGAGGTCCTCGGGATCGGCCTCGCGGGTCGCGTCCGCCTCCGCGCTCATCCCGAGCGCCGATCGGAGTCCGTCGAAGATGCCCATGTCGGGGGTTACAGCGCTGGGAATAAAAACCCGAACCGATCCGACCCGAACTTCTCACCACCTCCTGTGGAAGCGCGCGTAGCGAACGGATTGCGCGGTTGCGGTGCGGTTGGCAGTTAGAGCAGTTGGCGGTTGGCGCGCGGCTGCGCGCCGCTTGTCGGCGCGCAACTCCCGTGCGAGGGATGACTGAGGGAGCGAACGGAGTGAGCGACCGAAGGAGTCGGTTGGGGAGGCGTGTGGCCTGCGGTTCTCATTTGAGTCGGCATCAGTGCGGTCTCGATAGCGGTAGCACCGCCGACCACAACCGTTTCGAAAGCCCCCGGCGGCTCGGCGTCTTCGTGAGCGAACGGAATGAGCGAGCGAAGGCACGGAAGAAGAGTGAAGCGAGTCTTCCGACGAACCCGGACGAAGTAAGCACCGCAGCCGAGCAAACGAAGTGAGCGAGGCGCGGAGCGCAGCGAGGCCCGGGAGTCGAGCCGCCGGCCCCTTTCAGTCCCATCCGTGGCGGATGCTCGGCGGGTCGCCGATCGGTGTAACTCGCAAAAATCCAGTGTGCGATCAGGCCGTTTCGAGTTCGCTCTGCATGTCCTTCAGCCGCTCGACGCGCTGCTCGGTCGAGGGGTGCGTCGAGAGCAGCTTCCCGATCGCGCCGCTCTTGATCGGGATGATGAAGAAGGCGTTCATGTCGGCCTGCTCGCGGAGGTCGTCGTCGGGAACGCGATCCATCCGGCCGTCGATCTTCACGAGCGCGCTCGCGAGCGCGGACGGCCGGCCGGTGATGATCGCCCCGCCACGGTCGGCGGCGTACTCCCGGTAACGCGAGAGCACGCGCACCAGGAGGAAGGACACCACGCCGACCACCAGCGAGACGAGGATCGCGACGAGTACGGGTGCGCCGCCGCCCTCGCGGTCGCCGCCGCCGAACAGCCAGCCCCACCGCACGATCATGAACGCGAGCGTCGAGAGGAACGTGGCGATCGTCATCACCATGACGTCGCGATTTTTGACGTGGGTGAGTTCGTGCGCCATCACGCCCTCCAGCTCCTCTTGGTTCAAGGTATCCATGATCCCTCGCGTGACGCAGACGGTCGCGCTCGACTGCGAGCGGCCGGTCGCGAAGGCGTTCGGCTGTCGGCTGTCCGCGACCGCCACCGTGGGCTTCGGGAGGTCGGCCTGCTGGGCGAGTCGCCCCACCATCGCGTGGAGTTCGGGGTACTCCTCCTCGCTCACCTCGCGGGCACCCATGCTCCGGAGCGCGAGCTTGTCGCTGAAAAAGAGCTGTCCGACCATGAACAGTCCCATCACGAGGGTGATCCAGAACAGCCCAACCCCGTAGATTGACAGCGCGCCGATGAAGACGACGTAGAGCGCGAGCAGCAACAGCATCGTCAGGCCCATCCTCGCCTGGAGGCCCCAGTCGGTCTTCCATTCCATATGGGCCTTACTAAGCGTTCAGGTCATAAATCTTCGTCGTTCCGTGCCACGGATTCCCGAATTCCGCCATGCCGATCCCGGGCTCGTCACCGGACGAGTCACGCTGTTTAACCCGCTAAGGACCCTCCCTTGTCCAATGAGCGAGTCGCGGCAGTTCTGTCCGCGGTGTGGCGACCCCGTCGAGTCGGGGGCGAGGATCGCCGCGGCCGACGGACGCGCACCGATCTGTGAGGACTGTTTCTTCGAGGAGTTCTCCCTCGTCGACGCGCCCGATCGGATCGAGGTCCTCGTGTGTGCGACCTGCGGGGCGGTCCGGCGCGGCAAGCGCTGGGTCGACGTCGAGGCGCGCGATTACACCGACGTCGCGATCGACGAGGTGGCCGAGGCGCTCACGATCCACGTCGACGCCGAGGCGTTCGAGTGGCGGGTCGAGCCCGAACAGGTCGACGAGACCACCGTCAGAATGCACTGTCTCCTCTCGGCGGTCGTCCACGACCGGCCGATCGAGACCCGTATTACAGTGCCGGTGAAGATCGGGCGCGGGACCTGCACCCGGTGTGGCCGGATCGCGGGCGAGTACTACGCGAGCACGGTCCAGGTTCGCGCCCACGGACGCACGCCAAACGACCACGAGACCGAGCGCTCGATCGCCATCATCACCGAGTACGTCGAGGGGCGCGAGGCCGACGGCGACCGCGATGCGTTCGTGACCGAACTCGACGAGACTGCCGATGGTGTGGACGCCAAGCTCTCGACCACTCAGATCGGCCGGGCGGTCGCCGACCGGATCGTCCGCCAGCTCGGCGGCACGGTGGACGAATCCGCGACGCTCGTGACCGAGGACGAGGACGGTGACGAGGTGTACCGCGTGACCTACGCCGTCCACCTCCCCGAGTTCACGCCGGGCGACGTCATCGACCCCGACGACGACGATCCGCTGCTCGTCCGGAGCGTCCAGGGGAACCTGAAGGGCGTCCACGTCACCACCGGCGAGCCCTACGAAGCGGCGTTCGAGGACGGCGAGGCTCCCGACGCCAGGCGGCTCGGGGACCGCGGAGACGCCGTGGAGACGACCCTGGTCGCCGTCGAGGATTCGCATGCCGTCCAGGTGCTCGATCCCGAGACCTACGCAGCGAAGACGATCCCGCGGCCCGACTACCTCGATCCCGACGCCGACACAGTACCGGTGCTCAAGAGCCGCGCCGGGCTTCACGTCCTGCCGGCCGACGAGGCGGCCGAAACCGACTAATCCCCCGGTTCGCAACGGTTCCCCATGGATCGACAGCAATGGCTCGCCCTGATCCTCGTGATACTCATGCTCGGCTCCTCGTTCGCGTACGCCGTGGGAAGCGTTCTCTGAGCACCACTCCGTCCCCGGTAGCCGATCGGCGTCGCCTGCTCACGTGCTTTCACGATCCATCGGCGCAAACCGACGTACGACGACCGGCTATCCGTGACCGATTTTCCGAGGTTTCCTCGCGCTGGATGTTTCTTTCATCGGCCTTTTATCCCGTCCTCCGGTCGTGAGTGGCATGCCGCTCGAAAGTATTGCCGCGGGTCCGTGGTCGTTGCTGCCGGCGCTCCTCGCCATCGCGCTCGCGTGGTACACCCGCGACGCGCTCATCGGCCTGTTCGTCGGCATCGCCGGCGGGGCCGTCGTCTACGGAGCCTTCCGCCCCGGGGTGGTCGGGGTTCCGGACGGTCTCGTCGGCCAACCCGCCGGCACCGTTCTCGGGGGACTGCTCGGCCCGACGGTGATCCCCGAACTCATCGCCACGTCGGCGCTGTTCGCCGACCCGTGGTACGTCAAGAACGTCCTGCTCGCGCTCTTTGCGATCGGCGGGCTGATGGGGCTGATGATCCGTGCCGGCGCGATCCGCGGCGTGCTGGAGGCGCTCGCCAGCCGGGTCGACTCGCCAGCCGACGCCGAGAAAGCCTCGTTTCTCGCGGGCGTCATCATCCACATCGACGACTACTTCAACTGTTTGGTGGTCGGCTCGATGATGCGCCCGCTGACCGACGAGTACGACGTCTCGCGCGCGAAACTCGCGTACTACGTCGACAGTGCGGGCAGCCCGGCCGCCCGGCTGGCCTTCTACTCGACGTGGGGCGTCGCGCTGGTGGGGTTCATCGGAGCCGGAATCACCGCCGCGGCCCAGCAGAACGTCCTCCCGTCGGGGATGTCGAACTACGTCACTCAGTCGGGCGACGGCCTCCAGGCCGCCACCGACGCGGTCTGGCCGCTGTTCTTCAACAGCATCGGCTTCGCCTTCTACTCGTGGACCGCGCTCATCGTCGCCGCCCTCGTCGCGTGGCAGGTCATCCCCAACATCTTCGGGATGGGGGTGGAAGAAGAGCGCGCCCGCAACGGCGGTGGCGTGGTGGGTCCCGACGACGACCCGCTGGTCTCCGACGAGATGGCGAACTACGAGATGTACGAGGGCGCGACGCCCGACTGGCGTAACTTCGCGATCCCGGTCGCGGTGATCGTCGGCGTCGGCCTGATGGCGATGTTCTGGCGCGCTTCCCCCGTCGTGAACGCGCCGGGGATGTCGACGGTGTTTGCGGCGCTCGGCTACGAGTTGATCGTCCCCGCTGGCGGGCCGTGGTCGTTCAACATCGGCGGGATCCGGCTCGGTCTCGCCGCGCTCACCGGTTTAGTCGTCGGCTTCCTGCTCTTTCGGGCGCGTGGCGACATCCCCTCGAACGCCGACGCGACCGACGCGATGGTCAACGGGTTCAAGGGCATCTTCCTCGCAGCCGCGATCCTTACGCTCGCGATCACGATCCAGAACACCGTCACGACCCTCGGGATCTCCGATTTCGTCACCGACTGGTTCCGCGGCGTGCCGGTCGGGCTCATCCCGGTGCTGGTCTTTCTCACGACGGGGTTCGTCAGCTTCTCCGACGGCAGTTCGTGGGCGACCTACGGGATCATGTTCCCGATCGCGATCCCGGTGGCGTTTTCGACCGGCGCGAACCTCCCGCTGGTGCTCGGTGCGGTGCTCTCGGGGGGTATCTTCGGCGATCACTGCTCGCCGATCTCCGACACCACGGTGCTCTCTTCGTCGACCAGCGGTGCGGACCACATGGTCCACGTCCGGACCCAGATCCCCTACGCGCTCGTGTGTGCGGCGGTCGCCGGCACGCTCTTTCTCGTGCTCGGCTTCGTGGTGCCGGGGGAGTTCTCGCTCATCCCGTACTGACCGCTCCGCCGCGCTCGGCCGTGTTCGCTCAGTCGTCCTGTGGTGTGGTCGCGGGCTCGCCACTCCCGGACCACACGCTCGCGGTTCGGTCGATGCCGTCGTAGACGTGTGCGACGAGCGCCGTCACGGCCAGATCGCCGGTGACGTTGTTCATCGTCCGGAGCCGATCGAGCAGCGGATCGACGCCCGCGACCATCCCGACCACTTCGAGCGGGAGTCCCAGTTGAGTGAGCACGAGCGTCAACATGATGAGACCGCTGCCCGGCACGCCCGCCGTCCCGATGCTCGCGAGCAGCGCGGTGACGACGACGGTGAACTGCTCGCCGAGCGTGAGCGCCTCGCCGACGAGGTTCGCCGCGAAGATCGCGGCCACGCCCTGGTACATCGCGGTCCCGTCCATGTTGATCGTCGCTCCCAGCGGGAGCGAGAAGCTGTAGATCTCCTCGCTGATCCCGAAGTTCTCGTCGGCGTCGCTCATCGTCACTGGTAGTGTTCCGCTCGACGAGCGGATGCTGAGCGCAGTCACCATCGCCTCGCGCGCCCCGCGGAGGAACGCGATCGGCGATTCTCGAAGGAGGCCCCACTGGATCACGAGGAGATACGTGAGCGTGATGTGGATGCCGACGGCGAGGCCGAGCGCCCCGATGAGCTTCGCGTACGGCACGATGGCGTCGACACCGGCGGTCCCGAACGTTGCGGCCATCAGCGCGAACACGCCGACGATCCCGAACTCCATCACGCCCCAGACGATCTTGAACATCGCTTCCGCGCCCGCCTCGACGACGTCGAAGATCGTCTCGACGCCGCGATGGACGGCGCTGTCGGCTGCGAACTCCTCCTGGAGGAGGGTGAGCGCGATCCCGAACACGAGCGTGAAGAAGATGATCGGCAGGATGTCGCCCTCGGCCATCGCACCGAGCGGATTGGTTGGGACGATCCCCAGAAGCACCTCGCCGAGGTTCGGGGCCTGTTTCGTCTGGACGTCCGTGCTGACGACCTCCAGTCCCACGCCGGGGTCGACGAGGTTCCCGACGCCGAGCCCGATCACGATCGCGATCGCGGTCGTCACGACGTAGCAGAGCACCGTGACGCCGCCGATCTGACCGAGCGTCGACGGCGTGAGCCGCCGTGCGCCCATCAGCAGCGTGAAGAAGACGATCGGGACGATGATCATCTCGAGGAGCCGGACGAACAGATCGCCGATCGGCTGCAACGCCGTCAGCGGCTGGCCGCCGACCAGTCCGGCTATCGAACCGAGGACGAACGCCACTCCGATCCGGTAGACGATCGGTACCGAGCGATACGCTCCCCAGAGATCCGTGAACGAAGACGACACGGAACGTCATTTCACTTCGTGGCGGAATGAACCCTCCGAACATTTGCCGGAGTTGCACCACGATACCACACGTCCCGTCACCGGCTCCCGCTCGATCGTTCGGTTCCCGCCGACTCACCGTGTTCCGGATCGACGTCGACCGTCGTGTCTCAGTCCGATCCCCAGACGTCCGCGAGCGGGTGGTCGTCGGGATCGGACCGCGATCGTCGCGTCCGCCGGCTCGCTGTTGTGGTACCGTTCGTGCCACCGTCGCCGCCGGCAGCGCCGGGATCGAACGCCGGCAGCTCCGGACGGCTCATCCGATCGACCTGAGCGGCGAACCACTCCGGCATCGCGCCGCGCGATCGGTCGAACAGGTCGAGCAGGCTCGCGTCAGCGAGGTAGGTCGCCCCGCGATCGTCGGGCGCGCGCACCACCCGACCGCACGCCTGGATCACGGTCTTGAGCGCGGTCCGGTAGTACCAGCCCCACTGGCCCTCCTCCAGCCGCCGGGCGACCCGCGAGTCGCGGGTGTTCGGATAGGGTGCCTTGCAGAGCACCTGCCACCGGGCGAGATCGCCCTCCAGATCGAGCGCCTCCTCCATCTTCACCGCAACGAACAGTTCGGGATCGTCCGTCGCGAGCCACGTCTCCAGCGCCGCGTCGCGGTTCTCGCGGTCGTGCGTGCGGACCCGTCCATCGACCCCGAACTCGCGCAGTCGGTCCACGAGGCGCTCGGCGATGGCGTAGGAGTGTGCGTGGACGATCCCCTTCTCGTCGGCGTGGTGGGCCATGAGCCGGACGATCAGGCGCGCGATCTCCGGGAGCGTCTCGTCGCGGTGCTCGTAGGTCATCTTCCCCTGCGTGACGTCGTACAGCGGCCGATTTTCGACCGGAAAGGTATGGGAGACGTCGATCAGCGCCGCGTCGTCGGGATCGAGTCCGACGCCACGACAGAACCCCTCCTTGTCGAGGATGGTCGCCGACAGTAGCGCGAAGTTGTTGGCGCGGTCCCAGACCGTATGCTGGAGGTAGCGTTCGGGGTTCAGGGGTTTGATCGTTACTGAACTACTCTCACCGCCCGGCTGGTCGACGATCCACGTGCTCGCACTCCCCGGGTCCCGATAGTCCGAGACGAACCAATCGAGGTTCGAGATCAGCTCTTGGAGCCGGTCACGCTCGGTGACCTCCGCGATGGTGAGTTCGTCGGCTCCGACGAGCGTGTCCTTCCGGCGACCGCAGACCCCCGAGAGCCGATCGGCGAAACGGGCCGCGGCCTCAGCGCCGTCGATGTCGGGGATCGAAAGCTCGTCCCACACTGGCACCGTGTCGGGTCGGAGATCGATGGTGGCGTACATCTCGGCCCACTCGGCGAGTCCGTGGGCCTCGTCGATCACGGCGACGTCGCGCTGGCCGAAGGCATCCGAGCCCGCGGTCTGCATGAAGTACGCGAGCGTCATCGCCGCAACCGAGCGGTTCGAGGCGATCGTGCGATCCGAAAAATAGGGACAGCGATGCTTGATCGAGCAGTCGAAGCCCGTCTCGCGCGCACACGGCGCACGATCAACGGGAGTGTCGGTTTCGCCGGCGACCAGACACGTGTAGTTGCGCTTGCCCCGGATGACCTGGAGATCGGAGAGCAGGGGATCGGCCGCCACGTCGTCGAGCTGGGAGACCTGCGGGGTGGTGTAGTACGCGCCGACCGGCTCGGCGGGGGTGGCCTCGTCGGCCCGCACCGCACACCCCGCGATCGCCCGTGCGAGCAGCGACTTCCCCGAACCCGTGGGCGCGCGCACCAACACCACGTCGTTGCCCGCCGCGAACGCCTCGCGGATCTCGCCGAGGGCTGCCTGCTGATTCCCCCGGTAGGATGGCGCGGGAAACTCCTCTTCGATCCGGGCGGGGTTCACGTTCGGGGAATCGCCGCCCGGAAGGTAAATCCTCCGAGCCATCGTTCCGAGCGCCGGCAGAAAACTTATGCAAGATGTCGTGTCACTTTTCAACATGGACGACGGAACCGGCCGCGAGATCGGTTTTGCCGTCGCTGGCGCACTCGCGGCGCTGGCGCTCGTCACCGGGACCGCGCTCTTGATCGGATACAGCCTCACGCAAGCCCTCGGAGGGAACAATATGCTGGGGCGGATTCACTATCTTCTCGTGGTCAGCGCCCTCGGCGCGGGACTGGTGATCGCGTGGCAATGGGCCGCGCGTGTTACGGCCATCGGTGGCACAATTGCTCTCGTGGGCGTTCTCGTGACCAACACGCCTGACTTCTCCACATCACTCACGAGCCTGAACGTCTCGCTGACGGTTCTCGCGGTGTTGTTCGTCCACGCAGCCAGTATCGAGTACGGACTTCGACACCCGGCGGCCGTTCGGCGTATCGTCACACGTCGAGCGATGAGGACGGGAATCGCCGTCGGCGTTCTTCATGCTGGATTCGTCCTTGCTGTCCACGTGTGGCTCGGATTGTCGACTGCGTTCTTCTACACGCTGGGGAACACCGCGGTATGGTGTTGGACGCTCGGTGGCGCATTTCTCGTGGGTGCAGCAGTCGGTATCACCTTCGCTCGCTACCGTCTCTGGACGCCCGCCCTCACCGTTGCAGGATTGTTTTCGTGGGTTACATACGGGACCTACGGGTGGATCCTCCACGAAAACGGGGGTGGAACCGGCACGCTGTTCACACTGTACGAATGGGGGTGGTACGTCGTCCTTCTCTTGGCCCTCGGAGCAGGACTCGTCGAATTCGTGCTCCGATCGCGAGTTGGACGGCTCCTGACGAGCAGTACGGGTTGAGACACGGCGTAGAGCAAGCCGGTACATTGTGAGCGGGCTCCGATAAACTGCACCAATACGAAAACTGCTTAGTAGTATCGGCCCGTAATACGAATCAGTATGACGAAGACCGTCTCGGCGAAGATCCCCGAGGAACTGAAGGAAGAGCTGGAGCAGGAGGGGATCAACGTCAGCGACGTCATCCGCGAAGCACTCGCCGACGAACTCGCCGCACGCCGGCGCGAGGCGTTCCGCCGCGACGCCACCGCCCTCCGCGAGCAGGTGGGCGGCGGCGTCAAGACGGACGCGATCGTCGACGTGGTTCGCGAGACGCGCGAGGAGCACTGACCGTGGCCGACGCCAGGCTGTTCGACGCGAGCTCGATCGTCGAACTGCTGATCGGCAAGTCCGGCGACGGAGTGCCGGCCGACGTCCTGTTCGACGAGCACACGCTCGACCTGACGTTCTACGAAGCGGGCAACGCACTCTGGAAGCTGGCGGTCGCGCGGGACGACCTCTCCGATGCAAGCCTCCAGGACGCGATGGCACTCCTCGCATCGTTGCGCCGGGAGGCAGTCGTCGAGACCGTCATCGGTCCCGGGTTCGTCGACGTGTCACAGACCGCCCGGGAGGAGGGGTTGACCTTCTACGATGCCGCCTACCTCCACATCGCACGGCGGAACTCTCTCGAACTCATCACGGAGGACTCAGCGCTGCGAGACGCAGCAGGACAGTACGTTTCTGTCGGTCGAGTGGCGGCTCTCGGCGACTGAGTACCGCTCTGGAGTGCGACGCTTCACACCGACACATCGTCGTCGATCCGACGTCACTCGCCGCAGAGTGCCGCGACGTCCTCCGCCCGAGCGTCTTCGGGGAGTCGCTCGATACAGTCGTAACAGAGGAGATACTCGGAGCCGTCCTCGAATTCGAGGGCCAGACCCTCGCTCGCGTCGCCGCCGAACGTCCAGAGGTTCGCGATGCCGCCCGCGATCCCCACTGCACGCCCGCAGCCGTCACACGGCTCGCTGGTCATGGATGGACGGTGGGTGCGCCCGGAGAAAGCCCTTTCTCCGGTTCTCGGTAGTGGCCGGGGTGACGACTGTCGATTCGTGCGAACCCGATGCCGACACAAATGAGAACCGCAGGCCACATGCCTCCCGCACCCACTTTTTTACTTCGTCGGGTGCGCTCGCTTCGCTCGCGCACCACTCCTCGCAAAAACCTGGACTAAAAACACCCGCTCACTCGCGTTGCTCGTTCGCGGTTCGATTACCGACACCACCACCTCAGCACCGCGCCGCAACAGCCACATACCTCCCCAACCGACTCCCTCAGTCGCTCACTTCGTTCGCTCCCTCAGTCATCCCTCGCGCGAGTCGCGCGTCTACCGACGCGCTCCCGCGCGCCACCGCACCAACACCGCACCGATGTCTGACTGCGTTCCAACCGACAGCGCCCGAATCTACCGCCGAGCGTGGACTTATCCCCCGCCGGTCCCTGCCTCGCGTATGCGCGTGCTGGTGACCGGCGCGACGGGGTTCGTCGGCAGCCGTCTCGTCCCGGCGCTGATCGAGGCGGGCCACGACGTCAGGGTGCTCACCCGCGACGCCGACGGGTACGACGGGCCGGCCGGCGAGGTCTGCGAGGGCGACATCCTCGACGCCGGCACGTTCGAACACGCTCTGGAGGGGATCGACGCCGCGTACTACCTCATCCACTCGATGGAGTCCGGCACGGACTTCGCGGCGCGGGACCGCCGGGCGGCCCACAACTTCCAGCGCGCGGCGAGCGAGGCGGGGATCGACCGCGTGCTCTATCTCGGCGGACTGGGCGAGACCCGCCAGGGCCTCTCCGAGCACCTGATGTCCCGGCGCGAGGTCGAGACAATCCTCGCCGAGGGAGCGTACGATCTCACCACGCTCCGGGCTGCGATCATCGTGGGCGAGGGCTCGTCGAGCTTTGCGATGGTCGAACAGCTCGTTCACCGACTCCCCGTCATGATCACCCCGAAGTGGGTCCGCACCGAGTGCCAGCCCATCGCGATCGCGGACGTGATCGCGTACCTCGTTGGCTGTCTCGACGTGCCCGAAACCGCGGGCGACACCTTCGAGATCGGTGGTCCCGAGGTGCTGACCTACCGGGAACTCCTCGAACACACCGCCGCGATCGCGGATCGCTCGCTGTTCGTCCTCCCCGTGCCGGTGCTCTCGCCGAAGCTCTCGGCGTACTGGGTCGATCTCGTCACCGACATCCCGAAGGCGGTCGCGCATCCGCTGATCCTCGGGCTCAAAAACACCGTCGTGGTCGACGACACGCGGATCGAGGAGCTGGTGCCGATCGAGCGCACCGACTTCACGACCGCTGTCGAGCGGGCGCTCGGCCGGCAGGCAGAACCCGCGGCGACCGAACGCGCCGAGCGGGCACGGGTCGAACCCGAGCGATGAGCCGGCCCCCCGACTTCGGCGAGACGTGGACCTACGAGAGCATCATCGGCGCGCTGCCCGGCATCACGATATCGACCACGTTCGCGCTCGCGATCCAGCTCGGCGTGTTCGAGGCGGGCGTGATCGTGCTCGCGTGGTACTACGACCTCTGGAACGTCGCACTCGCGGGCAGCGCCGCGGTGTTCGTCGCCGGCATCGGCTCCATCGAGATGGTGCGGGTCGCGCGGCGCATTCGTACTGTGGAACTCCCCGACGCCTACCGCCGCCTGGTGTTCGGCTCGAACATGGACGTCCTGCTCGCGGTGCTCGCGTTCTGTGCGATGTTGACCTACCTGTTCGTGCCGAACCCCGCGACCGGCCGCGCCCCGTTTCTCGACCGACTTCTGGGTCCCGATCCGCCCGTGCTCGTGGTCTACTTCCTCCTCCTCGTGCTCTGGGACGTCTGTTATCGGATCGGGACGGGCTGGTGGGCGACCGTCACGGCGCTCTGGCGCTCGTATCGCTATCGGTTCGACGCCGACACCGCGCGCACGTTCTTCTGGGCCGACGTCGAGACGATCGCGTTCGGCGTCATCCAGCTCCTCCTCGTCCCGTTCGTCACTGAGTATCCCGTGCTCCTCGCGGTGCTCCTCGCACACGTCTCGGCGGTGCTCGTGGTCACGAGCGCGTCGCTCTGGTTGCTGTACGCGAAACGGGGATCGGTGAAGGACGCTACCGCGACTTGATCTCGCGGAACTGCGCGAGCAGCTCGTCCGCATCCGCGTCGCCGACGTCGTACTCGACGTCGCCTTCGTACTGGGTCCGCTCGTCGTCGTCGGCGGCGTTCGCGCCCACTTCGCTCGTCTTCTCCTCGCGGCGTTGATGCTCTGCCGCGTCATAGGCACCCATTGACATGGTAAGTACACTCGTCGTTGTGGCTACCCAGTTATCAATGTATTGGTTATATTTCCGAGGGTATCGCGCCCCGAGGGAGACCGACACCGCTAACGGTTCGGCGCGCAAATCCGATTCATGGCTGGTCCCCTCCGATTCCGGCGGTCGCACGAGGAGTGGGACGCTTCCCGCGTGCGGCGCGACCTCCACACGCCGCTCGACCGAACCTTCGGCGCGACGCTCTCCTCGGCGTGGTACAAGCCCCCTCGCGGCCACCGTGCTCGCCGCCTCGAAATGGACAACGGCGACCGCGCACTGTTCGTCTGGGGCGAGGACGCCTACTGGCTCGGCAACACCCGAACACCAGAGTCGCTCTGGCGCACGGAGAAGTACACCTTCGAGGAGGTGCCCTACTCCATCGCACGGTGGGCCCAGCGCGAACTCCTCGCCGAGCTCGAAATGACGGATCCGTGGCTCGCGGCGTACGAACACGTCGCGTGGTTCTTCCTGCCGATCCTCTTCTCGAAAGACGGCCGGGCGAGTTCGCGAGCCTTCTTCGCCGACCACGCCGCGGGGTTTCCGGATGCCAACGCCGACGACGCGCTCGGATTCTACGAGCGACTCCTCTCGACTGGCGTGTTCGACGATCACCGCTACACCATGGCGGCGAAGCTCGGCACCAGCGAGCACGTCGATCGGACGAGAATGAGCGCGACGATGGGCGAGTTCAACGCCGCAAAGCTCCTCACCGACGCCGGCTACGCTCCTACTCCGGAGATCGAACTCGACTCGGGCTACGCGCTGGACTTCCGTGTGACGACCGATCGCGGCCCCGTTCTGGTCGAGGTCACGCGCCCCGGACGGCCCGCCGGGCGATCCGCGGGCACGCCGGCGGCCGCGATCCGCCAGACCGGCGCGGCGAAGACGGACGACCAGCTCGCCGCCCATCCCGACGCCGTGCTGTTCGTCGACTGCTCGTCGTTTCACGGCGACGAGTGGGTCGCGCTCATGGGCGAACGCCCCGGTGTGGCTCACCGGCCGGCGGTCGTCTTCCGCGCGCGGCCCGACGGCTCGGTCGCGGGCTACGAGAAGGGATCGGTGCCGCTCGAACTCGACGCCGCTCTCGGCGAGTAGCGCGAAATTCGTCCTCAATCGTTAGAGCGACACTTGGTCGTGGCCGGTCTCGCCGGGCGCGGTCGGATCGCGGTCGGAGTACCCCTTCCGCCCGATCGCCGCGTCGCCGACCGCGCTGTAGGCCATAAGCCGCGCGGCTTCCGACGATTCGACGGTGTCGGAACCGATCCGCCCCAGCGCGTCGCCGAACGTCTCGGTCCCGTTCGGGAGTGCGAGTTCGATACCGCCGTAGGCGTCGATCAGTTCGTCGGTCGTCGCGGGATAGCTGTGGGCGTCGAGCCGGTCTTCCACTTCGATCATGCACTGCATGCTCGTTGCTGGCCGCGTGAACATCATAAACGTTCTCTACAATCTCTTGGGTCGGATATTCATTCATTAAGGATGTTGCACTCGCCCGGAAGAGGCTTGTCGCCGGCGGTGCAGATCCCCGGCATGCCGCCCGTCGCCGACCTCCACGTCCACACGACGAACTCCGACGGGACGATGAGTCTCCACGAGGTCCCCCACGCGGCCCGCGCGGCCGGCGTCGAGATCGTCGCCATCACCGATCACGAGCGCCTCCACGACGATCTCGACACCCCGTCCGACGACCTCGATGGCGTGCCCGTGATCCACGGGATCGAGCTCCGGGTCGAGACCGACGCGGGCCAGGTCGATCTACTGGGATACGGCGTCGAGCCGACGCCCGAACTCGCCCGGGAGATCGACCGACTCCAGACCGACCGGGTCGAACGCGGCCACGCGATCGTCGACTGCGCCGAGGACCGTCTCGATACTGAGCTCCCGCTCGAACCCGCCGCGGGGATCGGCCGGCCCGACATCGCGCGCGCGATCGCCGACGCTACCGAATACGACTATCAGGGAGCCTTCGAGGAGGTGATCGGCCGGGGCTGTCCGTGTTTCGTCGCCCGGAACCTCCCCGACTTCGAGCGCGGGGCCAGCCTCCTTGCCGAGACCTGTGGCCTCGTCTCGCTCGCCCATCCGCTCCGCTACGGCGACCCCACAGCCGCGCTCGAACTCACGGGCTCGGCGTACGTCGACGGCGTCGAACGCCACTACGAGTACGGCCGGTCGGTCGACGTCTCACCTGTTGAGCGTGCGATCGACCGCCACGATCTCGTTCCGACTGGCGGGAGCGACGCCCACGACGACGTGCTCGGGCGTGCGGGGCTCGACCGTGAGGGGTTCGATCGCGTCGCGGAACGTCTCCCCTAACGGAGGATTGAACCTTCGTCGGCTCCGAGGGACGGGTGATGCAGTGTCACTACTGCGAGACCGAAGCCGCCGTCGCCGTCGAGAAGAACGCTCTGAAGGTCGGTCTCTGCCGAACACACCTCCGCGAGCGCCTCCAGGAGCTCGCCGACGACGACGCGCTCGCCGGGATCGAGGACGAACTCGACATCGATCGATCCTGACGTCGCCCGCTGCCGCTATCTGCACCCCGCGATCGACAACACGGGGCGCACCATCGGTCTTCGTCCGCCCGAGCATCTATCCCCCCGTGGCCACTCGTGTCGAGCGATGCCCGTCGACGAATCCGACCTCGACTGGAGCCCGATCGGCCCCGACGACACCGGCTTCCGGCGCAAACAGCTCGGCGACGCCGACGGTGGCGACCAGTTGGGCTGTAGTCTCTACGAACTCCCCGCCGGCGAGCGCTCGTGGCCGTACCACTACCACACGAAAAACGAGGAAGCGATGTACGTTCTCGCCGGCTCCGGCCTCCTGCACCTCGACGACGAGGAGCACTCCCTTTCCGCCGGCACGTACGTCGCGCTCCCGACCGGCGAGGAACACGCCCACCGCATCGTCAACGACGGCGACGAGACGCTCCGCTACCTCGTGATCTCGACGATGGACGAGCCCGACGTGGTGGGGTATCCCGACGCGGGCGCGGTCGGGGTGTACGCCGGCTCGCCGCCCGGCGGCGACGAGGACGACCGCGAACTCTCTGGATTTTTCGACCCCGAGGACCGACTCGACTTCTGGACCGACGTGGCCGATGCGGGAGCGGACGGCTCGGGCGAGCCGGACGGGTCGGATGGGTCATCGGCGTCGGAAGGATCGACGGAGTGACTCGCGTGGCTTGCACCTGACGGCAGTAGCTATAGCCCGTCGCCGCTCTTCGAGATGGATGTCATGCTGGGGGACACTTCGGAGATCGACTCGGGGATGGACGTACTGGACAGCAACGGCGACGAGGTCGGAACGGTCGCCACCGTCGACGACGACACGGCCTACGTCGACCTCGATCCGGGCCTGACCGACGAGGTGAAATCGAGCCTCGGGTTCGGCGACACCGACGACGACACCTACGCGCTCCGTGACGAGATGGTCGACACCGTCGACGACGACGGCATCCACCTCCACGGCGACCACTGACCGACGACCACCGCGAATCCACGCTCTCGTTGCCGAAAGCCGCCCGCGGACCGCCGCAACGACCGATGTCGTTTTTCGTGGCCCGCCCGTGCTCGTGATATGAGCAGCGCCGACCGATCCGCGCGGCCGCGGCTGGTTTACGACGACGACTGTGGGTTCTGCACGTGGTGGGCCGAGTGGGCCGTGCTGAACGGCGAGTTCGAGCCGCGGGGCTTCTCGGAACTCACCGACGCCGAGCGCGACCGCCTCCCCGACGACTGGGAGGAGTGTGTCCACCTCCTCGCCGACGGCACCGTGTACTCCTGCGGAGCGGCCACCGAGGAGGTCCTGGCGCGCATCGGTACGGTCCCCCCCGCAATCCTCGGCTTCTTGAACGGGTTTTCCGACTACGAGGGGCTCCGCGAGAGGCTCTACCGAGCGGCGGCCGACCGGCGGGACCTGTTGGGGAAGGTCGTCAGCGCCGAACCGCCGGTCGAACGCAGACGCGAGTAGTTCCAGTCCGTTGTCGGCTCGTGTCGGTGCTATTCGAACGCCGGGATCCCGGTCAGGTCGTGGCCGAGGATCAGCGAGTGGATGTCGTGGGTCCCCTCGTAGGTGTAGACCGTCTCCATGTTGGCGAGGTGGCGCATCGGCGAGTAGTCGAGCGTGATCCCGTTGCCGCCGAGCATCTCGCGGGCCACTCGCGCCTGGTCGCGCGCCATGCTGACGTTGTTGTACTTCGCCATCGAGACCTGCTGGGGCCGGAGATCGCCGCGCTCTTTCAGCTCCGCGAGGCGGTGTGAGAGGAGCTGAGCGGTCGTGATCTGGGTGGCCATCTCGGCGAGTTTTCCCTGCTGGAGCTGGAACCCGCCGATGGGCTTGCCGAACTGCTCGCGGTCGGTGGCGTAGTCGCGCGCGGTCTCGAAGCAGTCCCGGGCCGCGCCGATCGCGCCCCATGTGATGCCGTAGCGGGCCTGGGTCAGACACGACAGCGGTCCCTTCATCCCCGAAACACCGGGCAGCACCGCCGACTCGGGCACCCGGACGTTCGAGAGTCCGATCTCGCCGGTGACGGAGGCGCGCATCGAGAGTTTCTCGTCGATCTTGTTGGTGCTCACGCCGTCCCGATCGGTCTCGACGAGGAACCCTCGAACGGGAGAGTCCTCGGCCGACGTATCGCGCGCCCAGACCACTGCGACGTCGGCGATCGGCGAGTTCGTGATCCAGGTCTTCGAGCCCGAGAGCACGTACTCGTCGCCGTCCTTCTCCGCGCGGGTCTCCATCGCCGACGGGTTCGAGCCGTGTTCGGGTTCGGTGAGCCCGAAACAGCCGACTTTCTCACCGGTCCCGAGATCCGCGAGCCACCGCTCCTTCTGCTCGTCGGAGCCGTAGGCGTGGATCGGGTACATCACGAGCGCGCCCTGAACGCTTGCCATCGAGCGGACTCCCGAATCGCCCGCCTCCAACTCCTGCATCAACAGTCCATACGCCGTCTCGGAGACGTCGGGCAGGCCGTACCCCTCCAGGTTCGGGGCGTAAAATCCCAGATCGCCCATCTCGGTGATGAGCTCCTCGGGGAAGGTTCCGTTCTCGAAGTGCTCGCCGATGTCGGGGTTGACCTGCTCCTCGACGAACTCCCGCGCGGTGTCGCGGATCAGTCGCTCCTCCTCGTCGAGGTCCGCCTCCAGCCCCACGTAGTCGAGCATACCGACGACTCGCGGCGCGCGGCAAAAAACCCTCGTCCCTCAGTCGTCGGCCGCTTCGCCAGGCCGCGCCGCCGTCCCCCCGCCGTCGCGCACCTCGCGGACCGACTCGGTGAAGTTCGCGAACAGCGTCTTGGCCTCGCACGCCGCCGCGTAGTTCGTCTCGGTGATCCCATCGAGCACCCGATCGATGCGCTCGTCGGGAAGGTCCTTCCCGCTGGCGACCTCCCGCGCGGTCGCCGGGTCGTACTCGGGATGGAACTGCACGCCGACCGCGTTCCCGACCCGGAACCCGTGGACGCCGTAGTCGTTTTCGGCGATCTGTTCGGCCTCGGACGGGAGTTCGGTTACGGTGTCGGAGTGGGTGGTGAACACGGTGGCGGGGCTCTCGACCCCCGCGAACAGCGGATCGTCGTCCACCTCGACGTCGCGATAGCCGATCTCGTAGCTCCCCATGTCCTCGACGGTGCCGCCGAGCGCGGCCGCGAGCACTTGGTGACCGAAACACACCCCAAGGACGGGTATATCGCGCTCGACGGCCGTCCCGACCCACTCGACGAGGGGATCGATCCACGGCTCGTCCCAGTACACCGACGCGCGCGATCCGGGGACGACCGCGCCGTCGAACGCGAACGTGTCGGGCACGCCGTCGCGGGCCGCGAACTCCGCGAGGTCGGCGTCGAGCTCCCGGCGGAAGTTGCGCCTGGTGTCCGAGTTCGTCGAGGGGTCGAGCAGGGCGATGCGTGGCCGCGTCATCAGTTCGGAATGACTGCTCGTGCCTGTTGTAGGTTGTGTTCCTGTACGTGGCCGACACGACGCCCGACGATGACTCTCGCACCGCTCGCCACCCGACCCCCGGTTTTAGGAGTGCCTAAAGACCGGAAGGCTTAGTACGCTTTAGGCAGGCCGAAAGCGTATGCACCGACGACGATTCCTGACGGGTGCGGCGACGGCGAGCGCACTACTTGCGGGCTGTACCTCCAGCGGAAGCGGTGGCGACGGGAACGCATCCGTCGCGGGCGAGAACGAGTCGACGAGCGTGGCGAGCGAGACGAGCACCGCACCGGTCACGACGACTGGATCGGCCGCGTCCGGTACTGCGACCGACGCCGGGGCCGAGAACGGGACCGAAACGGGCACCCAGAGCGGAACCGAGGCCGGGAGTTCCTACAGCGTCTCGATCGCGCCGATGGGTGAGGTCACGTTCGACGGCGTCCCGGAGACGTGGGTCGCGAACAACGGGAGCTGGGCGGACATGGGGGTCGCACTCGGCATCGAACCCCCCAAGGCGGTATGGCTGCCCGAGCGCTATCACACCCAGCACTACGACGAGGTTCCGGGGATTTCGGTCGACAAGAGCGGGATGCAGGCGCTCTACAGCGACGGCGTGAGCAAGGAGGTGTTCTACGAGCTCGACGGCGACGTCCACGTCATCGACCCCAACTTCCTGCTCAACCGATACAAGGGGTGGGAGCAGGCGGATGTCGACGAGCTCCGCACGAACGTCGGTCCCTTCTTCGGCAACAGCATCTTCTCACGGGGCTACCCGTGGCACGAGGACTACCAGTACTACACGCTCTACGAGGCGTTCGGCAAGCTCGCGAAACTGTTCCAGCGCGAGGACCGCTACGAACAGTTCGTGACGCTCCACGACGAGATGCAGTCGAACCTCTCGGACGTCGTCCCGTCGAAGGAACGCGAGCGTCCGAGCGTGGCGATCCTGTGGGCGTCGGGCAACGAGCCCGAGACGTTCAGCCCGTATCTCATCGGCGAGGGGACCAGCTTCAAGCAGTGGCGCGATCTCGGGGTTCGCGACGCGCTCGCCGAGACCGACGTCGAGAACTTTCATGCGACCCGCTCGGAAGTCGACTTCGAGACTCTCCTCGAAATCGATCCCGAAGTGTTGCTGTTCCGGGGCCACGAGAGTCAGACCGCCGAGGAGTTCCGGAGCACCGTCGTCCAGTTCATGAACGAGCACTCGACGGCGAGCGCGCTGACCGCCGTCGAGAACGACGACGTCTACCGCGGTGGCCCGCTGTACCAGGGACCGATCACGAACTTCGTCATGACCCAGCGCGCCGCAGAGCAGGTCTACCCCGACCGCGTCTCCGGTCAGCTGTACGATCCCGAGCGCATCGCGCCCATCGTCAACGGAAACGGTGAATCGTGACCGGCCGCGACACCACGCGGCCGACACGACGCGCGTATCTCAGAGCCAGTGCGATCGTCGGCGGTGGGCTGCTCGCCGGCTGTGTCGGCAGTTCCGGAAACGCCAACTCGGATGCGGAAAACGGCAGTCAGGACGGCGGCAACAGCAGTGTGAACGCCGACAACACCAGCGGCGGTTCCGCGAGTGACGGAGCGGGGACGAACGCCGATACGAACGCCACCGCCGGCGGTAGCGGGAGCTACACCGCGACGATGGCTCCGATGGGAGACGTCGAGTTCGATTCCGTGCCCCAGAGCGCCTTCGTGATCTTCCCGCAGTACGCCGACATGGCGGTCGCGCTCGGTCACGGCGACGCCGTGAATTCGGTCTACGTGCCCGAGATGTCCGGCACGACGATGAACCACTACTACGACCGGCTCGACGGCGTCTCCTTCGACTGGCAGGGGCTCCCGGACCCGCTGAGCGACGGCCTCGCCAAGGAGCAGCTCTACAGCCTCGGCAGCGACGTCCATCTCGCCGACCCCGCACACGCCGCCACCAACGACGACTGGAGCCAGGCCGACGTCGAGGAGGTCGGGGCGAACGTCGCGCCGTGGTTCGGGAACTTCTACAGCGGAACGCACGCCGAACCGCCGGCGTCGTACCGTGATTCGTACCAGTACTACGGACTCTGGGAGCTGTTCGGCAAGGTCGCCCAGGTGTTTCAGGAACACCAGCGCTACGAGGCGCTCGCGTCCGTCCACCGGAACCTCCGATCGACGATCGAGGACCGACTCCCGCCGAAGAACGAGCGCCCGACCGCCGTCCGCGTCACCCTCAGCGAGGGGTCGTTCTACACCTACCATCTCAACAAGCCCGGCTACTGGCTGGCGGACACTCGGCCGCTGGGCGCGAACGACGCGTTCGCGGACGAGGACTGGTCGGACCTGTGGGGGACGGTCGGCTACGAGACCATGCTCGAGGCCGATCCCGACGTGATCCTCCATCTCTGGGGACTCACGCCGAACTACGACATGGCGGCGGTCCGCAGCCAGCTCGCGGACCACGCCGTCGGCAGCCAGCTCTCTGCCGTGCAGAACGATCGGGTGTACCCCGCCGGAATGCGCTATCAGGGCCCCATCATGAACCTCTTCCAGCTCGAAATGGGGGCGAAGCAGCTCTACCCCGAACAGTTCGGCGAGTGGCCGGAGTACACCGACGGGAACCCCTACCCCGAGATCCCCGGCGACGAGCAGCTGTTCGACCGCGATCGCGTGGCGCGCATCGTCACCGGCGATCGGTGATGACTGTGCGCTGCGGCGGCCGAGTCGCGAAGCGGGCGTCACCGGGGAATCGCCCGCCGACGCGGTCGGCGTCGAGGGGACCGATCACGGTCCGCGCCCGTCCCCATCCGGCCGTTCGACGGCTGAAACGTCGGATCCGAGCTCCGTCGCTCGGAACTCAGGACGCCTGATCGATCCACTCGCTGGCGCGGCTCTCGGATACCTCGGCAGCGTCGGCGACGGTCGCGACGTCGGCGGCCGCGAGATCGGCGACCGTCTCGATCCCCGCCCCACGGAGCCGGTCGGCGTAGGTGTCGCCGATCCCCGAGACGGTTTCGACGGTGGACCCGTCGCTACCGCTGGCGGCCGCATCCCCGCCGGTCGTCTCGTCGGTGCTGGTCGGTTCCTGATTGCTGACTGCTTCGTTGGCCGCCTCGCTCGCGTCCTCGATTTCGATTTCGGCGGCGTCGGCGTCGAGCTGTGATCGCTCCTCGAACCACTCGCAGACCTGGGGCCAGACGTTCTCGTGGGAGCTGCCCGAGACCGAGAGGCCGATGTGGCCCGTCGGATACTCGATGATCGCGGTGTCGTCGCTGGTGATGACGTCGTTGAACGGTTTGCTCGTCTCCGAGGGGATGAGGTGGTCGTACTCGCCGGTGATCTGGAGCACGGGCATGTCGATGTTGCCGAGATCGACGTGCTCGTTCCCCAGATAGAGCTCGTTGGCGTAGAGTTTGTTGTCCTGATAGATATTCTCGACGAACTGGGCGAACGTCGCGCCCGCGACGTCGATCCCCTCCGAGAGCCACCGCTCCATCCGGCCGAAGTTCTCCACGAAGTCGTCGTTGTCGAGGTTGTCGTACAGGCGGACGTACTTCGAGACGTAGTTCGAGACGGGATCCATCAGCGCGAACCCGACGTCCAACATCTCGGCGGGCGCGTTGCCGTAGGTCGCCCGGAGTTCGTCGGGCGAGAAGAACTCCTCGCCGCCCCAGAGTTCGAGTACGCCGCCAGTATCGTCGAAACAGAGTCCGGCGGCCATCAGCCCCAGATTCCGGACCTTCTCGGGGTGGAGCGCGGCGTACATCGCCGACATCGTGCCGCCCATGCAGTAGCCCAGCACGTTGATCGCATCCTGGCCCGAGCGCTCGCGGACCTCGTCGACGCAGTTGTCGATATACCGATTCACGTAATCGTCGAGCGTGAGGTGCTGATCGAGCCTGGATGGCTCGTTCCAGTCGATCATGTAGACGTCGAAGCCCGCCTCCAGCAGCCGGCGGATCACCGACCGATCGGGCTGGAGGTCGAGGATGAACGGCTTGTTGATCAGCGCGTAGATCACGAGGATCGGCACGTCGTGCTGCTCGTCGGTCCGGGGCTCGTAGTGGAGGAGTTCGAGCTTGTTCTCGGTGTAGACCACCTCGCTCGGCGTCTCTCCCACCTCGACCGAGAGCATCTGGTTCAGCTGTTCGGGCGCGACCGTGGTCTTCTCGACCGCCTCGGCGGCCGCTTCGAAGCTCCGGCGCTGGGCATCGAGCGCCGTCGTGAACGGGTTGAACGCCGCGCCGCGATCGCTCATTCGTCCTCCAGCAGCCGGTCGAGCTTCTTCGAGACCTCGTGCTGGCGGCGTTCGAGTTCCACGAGGCGCTCGCCCACCTCGTCGATGTCGTCACGGGTGGCGAAGCCGAGCGCTTCGAGCGTATCCTGGTTCAGGTCGTCGACGTCCTCCTGGAGCTCCATCAGGTTTCCAACCATCTCCCCCGTTCCCGCGGCGAACGCGCTGGTGCCCATCACCTCGGAGAACGCCTCGTTCGCGCTCTGGAGCCAGATGTCACGGAGCTCTCGCACGTCGACGTCCTCACCCTCGGCCGCAGCGGTCAGTCGTGTGGTCATCTGCTCTGCGGCCTCCATCCAGACGTCGACGGCGCGCTCGTACCCCTCGATCCCCTCGCTCGTCGTCTCCTCGTCGGGCATCGATCCCTCGAACGCGCCCATCCACGACTCCATGAACGCGGCCTGAGCCTCCATGTTCTGCTCGAACGAGTTCGCGACCGCGTCGTTCATCTCGGTCATCATCGCCGCCCAGTTCTCCCGCACGTCCTCCGGGTTCATCTCGCTCATGGTGGGTTGTGGTCGTGTGGTGGCTAAAAGGTGTGTCGCCGCTCAGGCTGCCTCGTCCTCGACCGCGATCTCGAACGTCGCGGCCTGGGACTGGAGCTGCTCTTCGAACGCCGCGGCCTGTTCACGGAGGCGCTCCTGGAACGCCGCTGCGTCGTCGAGCTGCTCGTCCATCCGCGCCTCGAACTGCTCTTGAAGCTCTGCCGTGCGTTCGAGCTGCTCGTCGAGCTGCGTCTCGAACGCGTCCTGGAACTCCTCGGTGCGCTCCTCGGTTTCGTCGATCGTCGCGAGGGTCTCCTCGTGGAGTTCCGCGTGTGCGTCGAGCAGTTCGTCGATACCCTCGTCGACCGCCTCGACGGACGAGGCCGCGAACTCGTCGTGGCTCTCGACGGCCGCCTCGGTCGCGCGCTCGAACGCGTCGAAGGTCTCGGCGTGGGCCGTGGTCAGACGGGCGAACCCCTCGTCGGTCGCCTCGCGGACCTGCTCGATGCCGTCTCGATCGGCGGGGGTGGCCGCCGCGACACTATCGAGATAGCTCTCGGTCGCCGTGCGGAACAGTTCGACACCCTGGCGCTGGGCCGTCTCCTGGCTTTCGAGGCCCGAGAGCGCCAGACGTCCGGCGGCTCGCTGGAGATCGAGTCCCTGCTGCATCGCCTGGCGGCTGCTGGTGATCGCGGATCGTTGCATTGCGAACGCTGCGTCGATGGGGGTGGTGTACTGGCTCATGAGTCGTCCTCGCGATTGCGTTTGACCGGCACGACGACGGTCTGGACGATGTCGCCCTCCTCGATGTCGAGCGCCTCGCGCTCGGCGTCGGGGATCGAGATCCGTCCGCCGCTCTGGACGCGGGTCTTGAACGTCGCCGTCCCGAGGCTCGACGCCGCGAACTCCGGGAGCCCGTTCGGGCCCTGCGTGCCGGCGGTCATCATCTGGCGGGCGAACTCCGTCTGTCGCTCGACGGCCTGCTCGCTCGCCTCCTGGAACTGCTCCGCCCACAGCGCCGGCGGCCACGTCGTCTCGTCGTTGTCGGTCATCGCTCATCCCTGTCTACTCGTCCAGACGACATAAACCTTCCCTCCAATACCATTTGTCGCCATCGAGAACCACGAACCACCGCAAACCACCGAAATCGCTCCACCGTTCCCTCCGTCGCTGCCGAACCCGCTCGTGTTCGACGCCTCCCGCAGTCGAAACGCGGCGCTGTCGACCGATCGCCGGTGTCGTCGCTTAGCATCGTTTAAGTGTGCTCGGGCATGAGAATTACTATCAATGAGTTCCGGCTCCCAACACGACACGTTCGCGGGCGCGTGGCTCCGCGGCTCGACTCAGTTCTTCGAAGGTGTCCTCGCGGCGAACCGGGCCGCGCTCGCGGCGTTCGGGGATCGCGAGTCGGACGATACGCCGGCCGAGGGCGCGCTGGCCGGCGAGGAGCGCTCGGAGTGGGAGGTCGATCTCACCGAGCACCGGCGCGACGCGCTCTCGGTCGGCGACCGCGTCCGGTTCACGAAAACCCTCTCCGACGCCGACGTCCGGGCGTTCGCGCGATCGAGCGGCGACACCAACCCCCTTCACCTCGATGACGCATACGCCGAACGCACCCGCTTCGGCGGCCGGATCGTCCACGGCACGCTCGCGTCGGGGCTCATCAGCGCCGCACTCGCCCGCCTCCCCGGATTGGTGGTCTACCTCTCTCAGGACGTCGAGTTCCAAAACCCAGTCGAAATCGGCGACCGCGCGACGGCCGAGTGCGAGATCGTCGAGGATCTCGGCGACCACCGCTATCGGATCGCGACGCAAGTCACGACCGACGACGCGATCGCCATCGACGGCGAGGCGGTCGTCCTCCTCGACGAGGTCGACGACTAGAGGAACTCGCCGACGACACGATTGAACCCCTCCGACTGCTCTCGCGGCGGCCAGTGTCCACACCGTTCGACGATTTCACAGCTCGCCTCCGGGATCCGCTCCGCGGCCCGCTCGGACCACGCGACGGGGAAGATCGGGTCCTCGCGACCATGGACCAACAGCGTCGGCACGTCCAGTTCACCGAGGCGGTCACGATAGCACGTCTTGAGTCCGCTCGCCCGGAACTCGTCGCGCTGCCACCGCGCGAGCGCCCTGGCCGCGTCCGTCGTGATCGACTTCTGGACATCAGCGACGAATTCCGGTGATGTGGCGACGGTGAGGCTCGCGAGGCTGCCCGCGACGGCAGCCGGATTCGATTTGAAGCCCGCGCTCAGGAACTGGTCGAATCCGGGGGTCCGGAGCAGCCCGTACCCGCCTGGCCGCCACGGTGCGTCCCGTCCCAGTCCATAACTGTCCACGAGGACGAGCCGTTCGACCTGCCCGCCGTCGAGTGCGTGGCCGAGCGCGAGCGCTCCGCCCATCGAGATACCGACGAGACGAACGTTCTCGACGTCGAGCGACGCGAGGAACGCCTGGAGCGTGTCACGATAGTAGTCGGTCGTGTACGCGATGTCCGGCGCGTCGCTCTCGCCGTGGCCAGGCAAGTCGGGCGCGAGCACGCGGTTCTCGCGCCCGAGCTGCGGAAGGAGGTGTTTCCACGAGACTCCTGCGGCGTCGAGCCCGATCCCGTGGAGCAGGACGATCGGCGACTCGTCGGCCTCGGCCTGGCCGGCAGCGAGGTATCGCAGTTCGACCGAATCTCCGTCGACGGCGACCCCGACCCGCTTCGATTCGACGTGTGCCGTCGACTGGGTTTGCATACGTGGGCTCCGCTCGCTGTGGGCATGACCCTTCGGAAACTCCGCTCACTTCTCGACGTCGAGCAGCGCGACCCGCTCGCCGACTAGGGCGTCGAGTCCCGCGCGCGTGGCCGCGAGTTCGGCATCGCCGATTCCGAAGAACTCACACACTCGCGCTTCGTCGAACCCGTCGAGCGTGTCGGTCTCGTCGAGGATGCGAGCGGTGTCGAGTCGCTCCGCAACCGCCGCCGCGGCCGCCCGTTCGTCGCTCGTCTCGTCGTCGTCGGCCGCGACGAGTACGACGACTGGCCCCTCGCCCGCGTCGACCCCCAGTTCGAGCGCGCGTTCGATCTGGCGGCGGCCGGCGGCGTACAGCAGTATCTCGACCCCGCGGTCGCGCGCGACCGCCTCGTCGCGCGCCCGCGCCCGATCGGCCAGTTCGAGCGCGCGTTCGAGGTGGCCGCGCGAGACGATGTAGCGCGCGTCGAACGCCTGGATTGCACAGCCATGCTCGTCGCCTATCGTGCCGAGCCTCGCGACGAATCCGTCGACGTCCTCGACCGTTGCCCGCCCCTCGACGAGTTCCACTCAGCGTTCACCCCGCTTGATCATCGCCATCAGAACTCACCAAGGCTCGACTGATCCTCACGATCGCTCGACCCACCACTTTCGACGGTCACCGATCCCGAGGGCTCGACACCCTCCATCGAAGAATCGGCCCGGCCGACGTTGTCGAGGACGTTCTCGGCAGTCTTCCGTCGACCGCGGAGTGCGCCCAGCACGACGGGCTTGTCAGCGTTGCGGAGGTCGGCGCGGGTCTCGATCCCCGTCTCGAAGAGCCGGCGAGCGCGCTTGCGGCCGACGCCGCGCACGCCCGCGAGATCGATCAGTTCGGACTGGATGCCGTGCTGGACACGGGTTCTGGCCTCCCTGACCGCGGGTGCCCACTCCAGACCGAGTTCGCCGGCGAGTCGCTCCGCAGCGGAGAGCAGCCACTCCGCGGTGTCGACCTTCCCGCGGAGATCGCCCGGTCCGATCCCGTAGCGGTCGGTGATCTCGCCCTCGTCGAGCTCGCTCGCCCAGTCTTCGAGCATGCGCGCGGTTTTGAGCGCCGAGAGCCAGTCCTCCCAGCGGTCCTCGAACTCGCTCGGCACGCTCCCCAGAAGCTCCGTCTCGCGCTCGTGGGCGAGCATGGTGTACTCCTCGCTGTCGCCCGAGCGGAGGTAGAGCTCGTACATGTCCGGCGTCCGGCTTGCGAGGTGGTACAGCCCGAGCGCGCTCGGACGGTCGTCGGCCGCGCGGAGCCCGTCGACGATCTCGGCGGCGCTCATCGGATCGAGGTAGAGCCGCGAGACGGTGTGGCCGAGCGACGTGGCCTGAAGGTCCTCCCCATCACGCTCCAGAAAGTCGTTCACCACGAGGTAATCGAGCATATCGTCCGCAACGCGCTCCAGCCGGCCGCTCTCGTCGGTCTGGGTCGCGTAGAGTGTCCGGTCGAGGAACTCCAGCAACCCGGATCGCGAACTCGCAAAGCCCGACGCCACGGTGGCGAGGAGATGAGTACGAAGGGCAGGCTCGGCGGCGAGCTTCGAGCGGACGGGTTCGGGTTCGGTCCAGATATACCGGTCGAAGAGTTCGTCGAGTTCGTCGTGGCTGTTCGCGAGCAGGAGTGCCTCGCCGTAGGGATCGAGGCCTGGCCGACCCGCCCGGCCACACATCTGGTGGACTTCGAGCGTCGAGAGGGGTTTCATCCCACCCGCCTCGCCGTCGTAGCGCCGCCAGTCCCGGACCACGACCCGCCGGCTCGGTGTGTTGACCCCGGCGGCGAGGGTCGGCGTCGCGGAGACGACTTTGAGCGCGCGCTCGCGGAAGGCGTCCTCGACAAGGGTTCTGTGGTCGCTCGCGAGCCCCGCGTGGTGGAAGGCCGCGCCGCGTTCGACCGCGCTCGCGAGGTCCTCGCTGGTCTCGGTGTCGCTCACGTCCCTGATCTCGGCGGCCACCGTGGCGAGTCGCTCGCGTTCCTCGTCGGTGAGTTCCCCTTCGACCGTGTCGGCGAGCCGCCGCGCCGCCGCCTCGGCGTTGCGCCGCGAATTGACGAACACGAGCGTCGATCCCCCATCAGCGAGCGTGTCGCGCACGATCGCGGCGGTCGGCTTCTCGCCGTCTCTGACTCCGAGCTCGTGCTGTTCGCCGTCCTCTAAATGAATGGCCTGGCCGTAGTGGACACCTTTTTTGAGGTCGATCGGTCGCCACGTCGAGTCGACGAGTTCGGCGTCGAGCCATTCGGCGAGGATCTCGGGGTTGCCGATCGTCGCCGAGAGCGCCACGACCTGCAACCCCTGATTTCGCTGGCGGAGCTTCGCGAGCGTGACTTCGAGCGTGGGACCGCGATGGCCGTCGTCGACGAGGTGGACCTCGTCGCTCACCACACAGGAGAGGTCGTCGATCCAGGGGGCGTCGTTGCGCACCAGCGAGTCGACCTTCTCGCTCGTGGCGACGATGATGTCACACGTCGCGAGCCACTCGCCGTCGGACTCGTAGTTCCCCGTGGAGACCCCCACGGAGAGCCCGTACTCCTCGAAAGCCTCGAACTCCGCGCGCTTCTCGCCCGCGAGCGCGCGCAGCGGGACGATGTAGAGCGCTTTCCCGCCACGTGCGACGCTCGCACACATCGCGAGTTCGGCGACGAGGGTCTTCCCGCTCGCGGTCGGGACGCTCGCGACCAGACTCTCGCCCTCCGTGACGCCCGCATCGACCGCTGCCGCCTGTGGGGGGTAGAGCTCCTCGATCCCCTCTGCTTGTAGATGATCGGGCAGCCACTCGGGGACGCCCGACAGCGCCGAGACGTTCATTGTCTCCTCTCTGCTCGTTCCGCGGTTTAAACTGTCGTCCTCCCTCGGCGGAAGTGAACAGCGCGGAACGATAACCGTCCATTGTCGAGGCGAATGCGACGAGCCGACCGCCGCGAGTGCCGGCGCAAGTGAGGGACCGCCTCCGCACCGCGACAGCCACACCCTCCCCAGCCGATTCCTTCGCTCGCTCAGTCATCCCTCGCGCGAGTCGCACGCCTTCGGCGCGCTCCCGCGCGCCATCCGCAGCACCGAAACCAGGCGATGATACCCTCATTGTCCCGGCACTGATCAGGCTATCGGCCTGCCGTCAGCCATATGCCCGCGCCGCCGAAACCGACGGTATGCGCATCGAGTACGACCGCGACACCTGCATCGGGATGTTCCAGTGCGTCGCCGAGTGGGACGGGTTCGAGGCTGACGAGGACGAAGGCAAGGCGATCCTCGTCGATGGTGAGGAGCGTGACGACAACACCGTCGTCCGCGAGATTCCCGACGATGCGGAGCTTGACGCGAAGTTCGCCGCCCGAGCATGCCCCGTCGACGCCATCGCGGTCTACGACGACGGCGAACGGATCATCCCGTGAACCGCCGTCCGAACACCCGGCCCGACGGTGCCGCCAGGCGCTTCACCCCGACCGCCGATCCGTGCGGATGAACCCGCCCGAGGCCGCGCGGTCGTACTACGCCGCCATCGACGAGGACCGATACGACGATCTCGCCGACCTGCTCGCTGCCGAGTTCGTCCACCAGCGACCCGACCGCACGTTCGAGGGGCGCGAGACGTTCGTCGCGTTCATGCGCGACGACCGTCCCCGCACCGACACGACCCACGAACTCGATGGGGTCTACGTTGCCGAGAACGAGAACGACCCGACCCGCGGGGGCGAGGTCGCCGTCCGCGGGCGATTGCTCGATGCGGACGACGACCGACTGTTCGCGTTCGTCGACGTTCACACCGTCGAGATCGGATCGGTCGTCCGCATCCGCACCTACACCGACTGAGGGCGGTTCGTGCGACGAACCAGTCGTCCGTAGCGCGGTGTCGTGTGTCATTCCTGCCGAACTCCACCCCGCCAGCGCGACGCTCATTCGGACGGCTATTACACCCAATCCACCGTTTCACACCTCCTCGAACTTGCTTTGCGACGCAAACTACTTCAAACGAAAAACTATTTTACCCTCCACTTCGTGCCACACGGTGAGGTGAATCGAGATGGCGACGGAGACCGAATCGGTACACGAGAGTTCACACGCGGGTGCTGGCGTGTGGCTGGCACAGATCCGGGCGTTCGCGGTGAGCACGCTCCGCGAACTCCTCCGGAACAGAGCGACGGTCTTCTGGTCGGTCGCCTTTCCCGCGGGGTTTTACCTCCTCACGATCACGCTGTTCGTCGATACGAGCACTATCCCGGCCGGTCAGGTCGGCCTCGTCAAGGCCGTGACAGCCATCGGCTACGGGATGTTCGGTGCGCTCCTCGTCTGTCTGAACGCCTTTTCCGGGCGACTGATCGACGACCTCGACGACGGCCGGTACGGCCAGTTCCGCGCGCTCCCGATCGCGCCGACCGCGGACCTCCTCGGACGGATGCTCGCCGGGGCGGTCTTCGCCGTCGGCTCCTTCGTGGTCGTGGTCGGCGTGAGCGTGCCCACGGGGGCCGAGTACGCGCTCCGCACGCCGTGGTCGCCAGTCGTGATCGCGGTCGCGTTCCTCGCGTTCGCCGCGATCGGGATGGTCGTGGCGGTCTTCCTCGCGATCGCCGTCCCCGACGCGAAGTACGCCAACATCATCGCGATGAGCGTCGTCATGCTGTCGTACTTCCTGACGGGCTACAACGGCACGCTGACGTCGATGTTCGCCGCCGATCCGGCGCTGCTCAACCTCCTGCCGAACACGCTCGGCACCCGGATCGTCGCCTACCACCTCCTCGACGCGTCCGCGTGGGCCGGCTCGCTCGCCCCGCCCGCCGCACCCGCCGGCGTCGGCCATCTCGCGCTTCTCGTTGGGTACGCCGCTCTCGCGCTCCTCGCCGGTGCTGTCGGCATGTCCCGACTCGTCTACGACCGGGGGTGGTTAGTGTGAGCGTACCCGTCGTGGGCGACAACCATGCGCTCCGCGCCGACGGCGTCACGAAGGCCTACGGGCCGGAGGACGTCGTCGAGGGGGCGAGCCTCACCGTCGAGGACGGCGAGGTGCTGTTGCTCATGGGCCCGAACGGCGTCGGCAAGACCGTCCTGCTGTCGTGTCTCGCCGGCGCGACGACGCCCGATTCGGGCGATATCGAGGTGTTCGGGCAGCCGGTCGCCAAGGATCGCGGGACCCACACCAGCTTCCTCCGGCAAAGCGCCATGGGTGTCGACACGCTGTCCGGCCGGGAGGTCGTAGCGCTCTACCGCGACCTCCATCCGGCGTTCACCGGCCGCTGGCGCGAGTACGTCGTTGATCTCGGAATCGCGGACGCCCTCGACAAGCGCTTCGAGCACTACTCCGGCGGGATGAAGCGCAAGCTCGAGCTCGCGATCGCGCTCAGCATCGACGTCCCGATCTACCTCCTCGACGAGCCGACCGCCGGCGTCGACCTCTCGATGGTCGGGACCTTCCACAACGCCATCCTCGACCAACACGACGAGGGGAAGACGGTCGTGATCACCAGCCATCGACCCGCCGACGCCGCGCTCGCCGACCGGATAGCGTTCATGGTCGACGGCCGCGTCACGACCGTTGGAACGCCCGACGCGCTCACCGAAATCGTTCCGACGGTGGTCCGGATCACCGGCGCGTCGACCGCGACCGAGCCCGAACGTCACGTCGTGGGCGGGACGCTCTTCCACCACGGTGCGGAGCTCCGGGGCTTTCTCGACCCGGGGGCCACTCTGGAGACGCTCCGCGAAACCGTCACCCGTGTCGCGCCCGACGCGTCGGTCGAGACCGTCGCACCGAGCTACACCGACGTGTTCAACTATCACGTCCACATCGCATGACCATCACCGCACCCACTCGCTCACCGAACCCATGACCGAAGACACCGGCTTCACGAACGGCGACGCCCGCACCGAGGACACGACCGTCGATCCGGCCGCCCTTCAGGACGATCTCGACCGGATCAAGGAGGCGATGGGGATCGCCGAGCGCTACGAGAGCGCGACCGAGCAGTGGCTCCTCTTTGGCGTGTACGTCGCTGCCGGAGCCGCACTCTCACAGTACGTCGTGCTGAACCGGCTCGCGGGCTGGTGGCACTCGGTCATCTGGCTCGGGCTCGCGGGCGTGACGTATCTTCTCATTCGACTCCGGTACGGCGGACCGGCGTTCGGTCCCGGCCGCAATGAACCCAACATCGGGTTTCAGATCGTCGTGATCTATCTCGGCTCGCTCCCGATTCAGGTCGTCATCGGGACGTTTCTCCCCGACCTCGGCTATCTCGCCGAGAACGCACTCTTCTTCGGGCTCATTCTGATCCTGCTCGGCCTCGCGTACCTCGTCGCGGGCGAGACGCTGAAGGCCTACCGCATCCGCGCCCGTGACCGGCGCGCGTTCCACGCTGGCGGGCTCGGCATGGTCGCGCTCGGGACCGCGATCCCGCTCGTTGAGGTGCTCCACACGTGGGGCTATACGGCCTTCGGCGTCGGCTACCTCGGCTACGCGCTTCTCACCTACGGCGTCCTGACGAGGGAGTGACGAATGGCCGAGTCGGAGACCGATCTGGAGTTCGACGATCTCGTCCACCAGCCTACCCGTCTCCAGCTGTTCGCGTACCTCTACCGCCACGGCGAGACGAGTTTTGGAGAGCTGAGCGACGATCTCGACCTCACACAGGGAAACCTGTCGAGCCATCTCCAGCGGATGGAGGAGGCGGGCGCGGTCGCCATCGAAAAGGAGTTCGTCGAGAGGAAACCCCGAACCACGGCGGCACTCACCGACGACGGTCAGGCGCTGCTGGAGGCCCACATCGACGTGCTTCAGACACTCATCGACGGGTTAGACGAGTAGCGAATCCCGATAGCGCCTTTGCGAAAACCGAGTGCCTACTCCTTCCTGCCAGCGCCGACCGCGCTCTCCCCGACGGGTTCGTGCCCTTCGATGCGCTCCTGACCGCCCATGTACGGCCGGAGCGCCTCGGGAATCTCGACTGTGCCATCCGGGTTCTGGTAGTATTCGAGGATGGCGACCATCACGCGCCCGACGGCGGTCCCCGAGGCGTTGAGCGTGTGGAGATACGTCGCCGACTCGTGGCGCTCCGGGCGGTAGCGGAGGCCGGCCCGCCGAGCCTGAAAGTCCTCGAAGTTCGACGCCGAGGAGACTTCGAGCCACCGCCCACCCTCCTCGGGGCCGTCGTCCATGTCGTCGCCCGGTGCCCAGACCTCGATGTCGTACTTCTTCGCTGGCGCGAACCCGAGATCGCCGGTACACATGTGGAGCACCCGGTAGGGGAGCCCGAGCCGTCGCAGCGGTTCGGCGGCCTCCTCGACGAGTTCCTCGTGGCGGTCGTCGCTTGCCTCGGGCCGCACGAAGTTCACCAGCTCGACCTTGTTGAACTGGTGGACTCGAACGATCCCCCGCGTTTCGGTGCCGTGCTCGCCCGCCTCGCGCCGGAAGTTCGGTGTGTACGCCTGATGCTTCACGGGGAGGTCGTCGTCGAGCAGGATGTCGTCGCGGTACATGTTCGTCACCGGCACCTCCGCGGTTGGACAGAGCCAGAGGTCGTCGTCGTCGTAGCCGTCGTGCTCGTCCCCGCCGACCCGGTAGGCGTCCTCGTTGAACTTCGGAAGCTGGCTGGTGCCGGTCATCGATCGCGAGTTGACGGGGATCGGTGGGAACACGTCGACGTACGCCTGCTCGCGGTGGACGTCGAGCATGAACTGGATCAGGGCGTGCTCCAAGCGTGCGCCGTCGCCCTTCAGGAAATAGAACCCGCCGCCGGTGACCTTCGCGCCGCGTTCGAAGTCGAGGATATCGAGGTTCTCGCCGAGGTCGTAGTGCGGGACGACGGGATCGGCGAGCTCCCGCAGGTCGTCGAACCCCTCGCGGCGGACTTCGACGTTGTCCGATTCGTCCGCGCCGACGGGAACGCTCTCGTGGGGGACGTTCGGGATTTCGAGGAGCGCGTCGTCGAGGGCGGCTTCGAGTTCGTCGGCGCGCTCCTCGACCTCTTGGATCTCCTCCTTGAGTTCCTGCGAGCGCTCGATCGCGTCTTCGGCCTCCTCGTCCTCGCCGGCCTGTTTGAGGTCGCCGATCCGGTCCGAGATCTGGTTGCGCTCGTGGCGGAGTTCGTCGCCCCGGTTCTTGTGCTCGCGCCACTCCGTGTCGATTTCGAGCACCCGGTCGAGATCGACGTCGGCCCCGCGGTCGGCGAGCGCCTGCCGGACCTCGTCGGTGTGGTCGCGGAGATACTGTCTGCTGAGCATTTGCTGGCGATTCATGACCGCGGGGCAAAGACGTATCGCTCTCTACGGGGGACTTTTGAGCCCACCTCGCGTGGGGTCGGCATGGCCATCGGCGACGTCTTCGCAGTCGAGGGGTGTCCGGAGCTTCACTACGTCGACACCGGAATGTACGACACAGAGGAGTACGGCGCGGTGTACGTCCTCGACGCCGAGCGACCCGCGCTGATCGACACCGGGATCGGCACGCGCTACGAGAACATCCTCGATGCACTCGACGCAGTGGGGATCGCCCGCGAGGAGCTCGCGTACATCCTCCCGACCCACGTCCATCTCGACCACGCCGGCGGCGCGGGCTATCTCGCCCAAGCGTGCCCGAACGCCACGGTGATGACCCACGAGATCGGCGTTTCTCACCTGATCGATCCCGAAGCCCTCGTCGCGGGAACCAAGGCCGCGGTCGAGGACCAGTGGAGCTTCTACGCCGAGCCCGAACCCGTCCCCGAGGAGCGGATCGAGGGACTCTCCGGTGGCGATGCGCTCGATCTGGGCGATCGCACGCTCGACGTGCATCACGCACCGGGCCACGCGCCCCATCAGGTGATCTTCCACGACCGCGCGAGCGACGCGCTCTTCACTGCCGATGCCGCCGGGATCTGGATCCCCGGGATCGAGCGGATCCGCCAGACCAGTCCCCCCTCGAACTTCGATCTGGAGACGTGCCTCGCTGACGTCGAGACCATCCGTGGGATCGAGCCCGACGTGCTCTGCTTCGGGCACTTCGGCCCCCGCGAGTACGACGACGCGCTGATGGCCGAGTACACACGTGTCCTAGAGAAGTGGGTCGCTGACGTCGAGACGAAGCGCGCCGAGCTGGACAGTGACGAGGCGGTGATCGAACACTTCGTCGAGACGAGCGAGATGGTCGAGGTGTGGGGCGAGCGCAAGGCTCGCGCCGAGGAGCGGTTGAACACCCGGGGTGTGCTCGGCTATCTCGACGAGCAGTAGCACAACAGCTTTGGGAGAACCGAACGGTACGCCGGTATGGACAGTTCACGCCTCGCCGGCGTCGGGTTTCTCGTGGCCGGTCTGGTTGCCCTGTTCCGGTTCGGCGTCGATCCCGCCACCACCATCCCAGCGGTTCTCGGTGCCGTCATCGGCGTCGGGTGCTGCGCGCTCGGTGTCCTGTGGCTGCGAAACGATGTCGGAACGGATACCACCCGCGACGGACGACGGGTTCCCGCTCCCGTCGCCGTCGTGGCTGCTGTCGTCTTTTTCGGACTCGGAGTTGCAGCCTACGTCGGTGTCTGATCCCGGCGACTCGCGTTCGGGCGAACGTGGTGATGGTTCGTTGGAGGGTGGTTGCTGTCTTTTATTGTGACTCCCGTCCCAAGGTGGGATATGGCCTGGCAGGATGCGGAAGCGGCGTTCGAGAGCGACGTTCTCGGCGAGACGACCATTTCCCGAATGTTCGAGGCGAGCACCGCCCGGAACGCCGACGCGACCGCCCAGCGGTACAAGGGCGGTGTCTACGATCGCTCGCTCGCCGGCCCCGTCGTCCCGGCCGCACCCGACGGCGAGTACGCGAGCCTGACCTACGACGAGATGCGCCGATCGGTCCGGCGGCTCGCGGCGGGCTTTCGCGACCTCGGTGTTGAGACAGGCGATCGGGTCGGCATCTTCGCCGACACACGCATGGAGTGGGCCCAGACCGACTTCGCGCTCCTGGCAGCCGGCGGGGTCGTCACCACCGTCTACACCGGCTCCTCGCCCGATCAGGTCGAGTATCTCCTCGACGATCCCGGCGCGACCGGCGTCGTGGTCGAGAACCAGGAACTCCTCGAACGCGTACTAGAGGTCGAGGACCAACTCGATCTCGAGTTCGTCGTCTCGATCGACGAAATCGAGGGGTACGGCGACCGAGAAGACGTCCTCACGCTCGCGCAGGTCCACGAACGCGGCGTCGGCGCGTTCGACCCCGACGAGTACGAGGGTTGGGTCAACGACCGCGCACCCGACGACCTCGCCAGTCTGATCTACACCTCCGGCACGACCGGCCAGCCGAAGGGCGTCCGGCTGACCCACCGGAACTTCAAGGCGAACGTCGATCAGGTCTATCGTCGGTTCGGTCCCCGGCCCGACAAGGGCGACACACCGACCATCGACACCGACTCGGAGTCGATCTCCTTCCTCCCGCTCGCGCACGTCTTCGAGCGGCTCGCGGGCCACTTCCTGCAGTTCGCTGCCGGCGCGACCGTGGGCTACGCCGAAAATCCCGACACCCTCCAGGAGGACTTCGAGCTCCTCCAGCCCACGACCGGCGCGAGCGTGCCCCGCGTCTACGAGAAGCTCTACGACGCCATCCGTGACCAGGCGGCCGAGTCCGCAGTCCGGGAACGGATCTTCGAGTGGGCCGTCGACGTCGGGCGCACGTACCAGGCAGCGGACTCACCAGGCGTGGGTCTCCGCGCGAAGCGCGCGGTCGCCGATCGCCTGGTGTTCGGTCAGGTCCGGGAGGCGCTCGGCGGCAACGTCGAGTTCCTCATCAGCGGCGGCGGCAGCCTCTCGCCCGACCTCGCCGAACTGTTCCACGGAATGGGGGTCCCGATCCTCGAAGGCTACGGCCTGACCGAAACCGCGCCCGTCGTCAGTGTCAACCCGCCCGAGGCCCCGGAGATCGGCACGATCGGGCCGCCGGTCCACGACGAGGAGGTCCGAATCGATTCGACGGTCGTGGCCGACGACCTCGCCGCGAAAAGCGGGGGCGAGGTCGGCGAGCTCCTCGTTCGCGGTCCGAACGTTACCGAGGGCTACTGGAACCGCCCCGAGGAGACCGAGGACGCCTTTCGAGATGACTGGTTCCGCACCGGCGACGTCGTCGAGCAGCGTCCGGATGGGTATATCACCTTCCGCGAGCGCTCGAAACAGCTCCTCGTGCTTTCGACGGGCAAGAACGTCGCGCCGGGCCCGATCGAGGATTCGTTCGCCCAGCACTCGGCGGTCGAGCAGTGCATGGCGGTCGGCGACGGCGAGAAGTTCGTCGGCGCGCTGATCGTGCCGAACGAGGCTCACGTCCGTGAGTGGGCCGACGACGAGGGGATCGATCTCCCCGACGGCTCCCAGGCGCTCTGCGAGGATGCGCGCGTCCAAGAGCACGTCCAGGAGACCGTCGCGGCCGTCAACGAGAGCTTCGAGACCCATGAGAAAATCAAGAAGTTCGCCCTGGTGCCCGAGGAGTTCACCGAGGACAACGACCTCCTGACCCCGACGATGAAGAAGAAACGCCGAAACGTGCTCGATCGTTACGCCGACGAGATCGACCGCATCTACGGACGGTAGCGCTCGTCCACGACGACGGCGAGAATTGAGTGCGCTTATGTAAGGGCCGCCCGTGGGAATCGTCACATGGAGGGGTGTGAGTGGCAACTGGCGGCGCTGGACTGATCGCGCTCGTTGCGGGCATCGTCGCGCTCGGGATCGCCTCCCAGGTGCTCGGCGATCGCTTCCGCGTGCCGAGCATCATCTTCCTGCTGTCGGTGGGGCTTCTCCTCGGCCCGCTGTCGGGGCTCGTGCTCCCCGAACGGATCATCACCGCCGACACGTTCGGCGGCGCGCTCCCGGCGATCGTCGGCCTCGCGGTCGCGATCATCGTGTTCGAGGGGGCGTTCCACCTCCGGATCGAGGACCTCCGCCAGGCCTCCTCGGCGTCGTTCCGCCTCGTCACGCTTGGCGCAGCGATCTCGCTCGTCGGCACCGCCGCGGTGGTCCACTACGCGCTCGCGACGGCGTGGGACATCGCCTTCCTGATCGGCGCGCTGCTGGTCGCCACCGGCCCGACCGTGATCGCGCCGATCCTCCAGGTGGTGCCGGTCCGCGATCGGGTCGGGACCGCGCTCGAAACCGAGGGGATCGTCAACGACGTCACGGCCGCGATCCTCGCGGTCGTGGTGTTCGAGGTCGTCGTCCTCAGCGAGGAGTTCGGCACCGGTGAAATCGTCACCGAGTTCGTCATGAAGCTCGGCAAGGGTATCATCGTCGGCGCGGCGGTCGCCGGCGCGCTCTGGTATCTGCTGCGGTACGTGGATCTCTCGCCGGGCAACGCCCCCCGGAACGCTCGGCTCCTCGTGCTTGCGGGCGCGCTGGTATCGTACGGGCTCGCGAACGTCTGGACCTCCGAGGCCGGCATCGCGGCGGTCGCGACCGCCGGGATCATCGTCGGCAACCTCGATATCCCCTACGAGGCCGACATCACCGAGTTCAAGGGCGACGTCACGCTGATCGTCCTTTCGTTCGTGTTCATCGCGCTCGCCGCGCTGCTCAACTTCCAGGATCTCCCGCTCGGCCTCGGCGGCCTCGCGGTCGTGGTCGTCGTGGCGCTCGTGCTCCGACCCCTCCTCGTCGTCCTCTCGACCACCGGTGACCGGTTCACTCGCGAGGAGCGCGTGTTCCTGAGTTTGGTCGGCCCACGCGGGATCATCCCGGCGTCGGTGGCGACGCTCTTTGCGGTTCGGCTTCAGGACGCGGGACTCGGTACCGAGGCGGAGACGCTCGTCGGCACTGTCTTCCTCGTGATCTTCGCGACGGTGGTGTTCGAAGGCGGACTCGCCAGATACTTCGCGGAGTATCTCGACGTGATCCCCATGCGCGCGCTCATTGTCGGGGGCGGCAAGGTCGGCCGGGATCTCGCGACCCGGCTCGAAGCCCGCGGCGAGAACGTCGTGATCGTCGAGGACGACGAGTCGATCGCCACGACCGCCCGCAACGCCGGGTTCGCTGTCCACGTCGGCGACGGCACCGACAGCGAGGTGCTGCGGTCGGCGGGGGCGGAGAACGCCTCGGTCGTGGTCGCGTCGACCGGCGACGACGACGTGAACCTGCTCGTCGCCCAGCTCGCCGCCACCACGTTCGACACCGACCAGGTCATCTCGCGGGTCAACCGCCCGGAGAACGTCGAGGCGTTCGAGGAGCTCGACGTCGAGACCATCTCCTCGACCATGGCCACCTCGTGGGCGATCGACAACCGAATCGAGCGCCCCGCGCTCTGGAACTGGATGACCGAACTCGGCCGGTCGGGCGACGTCCAGGAGTTCGAGGTCACCGCCGACGACGTCGCGGGCCGGACCATCGCGGAGCTCGGCGACGCGATCCCCGAGGGCTGTCTGATCGCGCTCGTGAGCCGCGACGGCGAGAACATGGTGCCCGACGGGGATTTCGATCTCCAACGAGGCGATCGGATCACGCTCGTCGGACAGAACCAGGCGGTCCAGAACGCCCTCGAACGGTTCCATCCTGCGGACTGAACCACGACCCACGACCGTTTGCTACGGTCGGTCGCTCGCGTTGCTCGCTCCCACTCGCAAAATGTCGATCAAAAGCCTGCGTTCCTCCCTGCGGTCGGTCCTTGGCCCGCTCGCTCACCGTGTTCGCTCGCGGTAGAACTGGCTTGCGGTCTCCGCAACCGCTATCCGCACAAGCACAGCCGAAGCCCTCGCTCGCGTTGCTCGCTCGCCCTTCATCCGCCAGGCACCGCAACCGCAGACTGCACCGCCGAAAATCGACTCCCGCGCTCCAACCCCGCTGACTGGCGATCCGTTCCGGTCGCGACTCGCTGGCGAGCACGGCGGCTCGCGCGGCGGTCGTTTCGTCCGTTCCACCGCATCACTTAACCTGTGTCGCGTGTGTGCATACTATCGTGATTCGACCGTCGAGCGGACCTGCTGCCGTATCGTCCCCCGTGGTGACGCGCTCCGCGAGTGCTGGTTCTGTATGACTGTCGCCAGGGACCTCTTCGAGACCGTGGTACTCCCGGTCGCGAGCGCCGAGGACGCACGCACCACCTGTGCGGGCGCGGCGGCGCACCTCCGACGGACGGGCGGCCGTGCGGTCGTCGTCCACGTGATCGAGAAGGCCGGCGGCGCGCCCGACAAGGCCTCTGTCGAGCAGCGCGAGGAGGGTGCGGAGGAGACGTTCGCGGCCGCGCGCGAGGCGTGTGATGCCACCGAGATCACGGTCGAGACACGGCTGGAATACGGCACAGACGTGGCCGAGACCGTCTTCAAAGTCGCCAACGACGTGGACGCGAGCGCGATCGCGTTCACCCCCCGGCAGGGGAGTCGGTGGATCAAACTCCTCTCGGGCGACGTCGCGAACGCGCTGATCAGCGAGGGCGAGCGGCCGGTGGTCGTGCTGCCCGATCACGTGGCCGACGGCGACGCGGACGCGATCGATGCCGACGCGGCCGACAGCGCGGCCGATGACGGAGGCGGCGGTGGCTGACGAGGAGCTCGCGAAGGACCTCGGCCCGCTCGCGGCGTTGACCATCGGGATCGGCACGATGATCGGTGCGGGGATCTTCGTGCTCCCTGGCCCCGCAGTCGCGGAGGCCGGCCCGCTGGTGGCGGTCGCGTTCGTCCTCGGCGGTGCGATCGCGCTCCTCACCGCCCTCTCGGCCGCCGAGCTCGGCACCGCGATGCCGAAAGCCGGCGGGGCGTACTACTACGTCAACCACGCGCTCGGCCCCCTCTTCGGCTCGATCGCGGGCTGGGCGAACTGGATGGGGCTCGCCTTCGCCTCGGCGTTTTATATGTTCGGCTTCGGCCAGTACGTCGGCGAGTTCCTCACCGTTCCGGGAATCGACCTCGGGGTGATTGCCCTGGGGCCCGCAAAGCTGATCGCGCTCGTCGGCGCACTCTTATTCGTCGGGGTGAACTACGTCGGCGCGAAGGAGACCGGCCGGCTCCAGAACGTGATCGTTGTCACGCTCGTGGCGATCCTCACCGTGTTCACCGTCGCCGGCGCGCTGAACGCCGATCTCTCGACGCTCCGGCCGATCGCGCCGTTCGGGTACTCTCCCCTCCTGCCGACGACCGGGCTGATCTTCGTCTCGTATCTGGGGTTCGTCCAGATCACCTCGGTCGCCGAAGAGATCAAGAACCCTGGGAAGAACCTGCCGCGGGCGGTGATCGGGAGCGTCGTGATCGTGACCGCGATCTACGCCCTCGTTCTCGTGGTGCTGCTCGCCGTCGTCGAAACCCCGGTCGTGGCGAACAACGAGACCGCGGTGGTCGACGTCGCCCGCCTCCTGCTGGGACCGATCGGCGCGGGCGTCCTCCTCTTCGCGGGGCTGCTCGCCACCGCCTCCTCGGCGAACGCCTCGATCCTCGCCTCCTCGCGCATCAACTTCGCGATGGGCCGGGACGGGATCGTGAGTTCCTCGCTCAACGAGATCCACGACCGCTTCGCCACGCCGTATCGCTCGATCGCGGTCACCGGTGGATTCATCGTGCTGTTCATCGTCTTCGGCGACGTCGAGACCCTCGCGACCGCCGGCAGCACGCTCCACCTCATCATCTACGGCCTGCTGAACGTCGCGCTGATCGTGATGCGCGAGGCCGATCCCGCGGACTACGAGCCCGACTACCGGGTGCCCTTCTACCCGATCACGCCGGTGCTCGGCGCGCTCATCTCCTTCGCGCTCATCGCGTTCATCGAACCGTTCGTCGTCCTGCTCTCGTTCGCGTTCGTCGTCGGCGCGGCGCTGTGGTACGTCCTCTACGCACGGACCCGGGCGACGAAACAGGGCGTACTCGGTCAGTACGTCCTCAGCCAATCCGAGGAACTCCCCGATCGGGCGGTTTCGGCGGCCACCACGGTACAGCCCGACGGTGGCGACTTCCGGGTTCTGGTCCCGCTCGCGAACCCCGCAAACCAGACCGATCTGATCGCGCTCGCGAGCGCGGTCGCGAAGCGCCACGGCGGGCGCGTGGTCGCGGTCCACATCGTCCAGGTGCCGGACCAGACCTCGCTCGCTTCCGGGGCCGAACACGTCGACGAACTCGGCGACTCCGCCGACCTCCTGGAGCGTGCTCAAGCCGACGCCGAGACCTTCGGTGTACCCGTCGAGACCCACACCGTGCTCAGCCACCGCTCGTTCGAGGAGATCTTCGACGCCGCGCGCACCTACAGCGCCGACACGGTCGTGATGGGGTGGGGTGCGGACTCGCACGGCTCGCCGGGCCGCGCCGAGAGCGCGATCGACGAGCTCGCGAGCTCGCTTCCCTGTGACTTCCTCGTTCTCAGGGACCGCGGGTTCGACCCCTCACGGATCGTAGTCCCCACTGCTGGGGGGCCGGACTCGGCGCTCAGCGCGCAGGTCGCGACGATCCTTCGGGCCGAACACGACGCCGAGATCGCACTCCTCCACGTCGCCGACGATCGCGCCGAGGGCGAGGCGTTCCTCGCGGAGTGGGCCGAAGAGCACGGTCTGAGCGACGCCGAACTGCTCGTCGAGACCGGCGACGTCGAGACGGCGATCGCGAGCGCCGCCGCCGACGCCTCGATGCTGATCGTCGGCGCGACCGAGCGCGGGCTGCTCTCGCGCCTCGTTCGCGGTTCGCTCGTGCTCGATGTCGTCGAGGAGGTCGAGTGTTCGGTGTTGCTCGCCGAGAAGACCCGCGAGCGCGGCCTGGTCGGCCGGCTCTTTGGCTGACGCGAACCGCCCGGCGGACTGCTATCGCCCCTATCGCGGCTCCGGCGCGATCATCCGGATGGCTCCGACGCCGACTCGTAATCGAAGAACCGTAGCTGCACCGTGACCGGCCGGTCGGTCGCCGCGCTGATGCGTTCCTGGAGGGTTCGTGCCAGTTCGGGATACTCGCTTTCGGAGCTGCGACTCAGCGTGACCGTGACCGACGTCTCGTCGCCGAGCATGTCGCCGGTATCGAACCCCGTGCTGACGCCGACGAGTTCGACGCCATCGTATGCCGGTTCGTCGATGGTGGTCTGGACCTCGCGGTTGACCGCACCCTCGAAGCCGACGTAGCTCGCGGTCACCGCGCCCACCACGACGAGGCTGACGACGAACGCGAGAACCAACAGCGCGTACGCGCCGGTACGGGCCGAGACCGTGAGGTTCTCGCGAACGCTTCTGGTCACCGAATCGCGGTAGCCGAGCCCGACCAGCGCGACGAACGCGCTCACGTTGATGAACACCACGTTCATGAACAGGAGAGCGAGTGCGCCGGCCACCACGAGCGGATCACCCCAGACGGTGCCGATGCCCGCGGTCGCCGCCGAGGGTACGATCGCGGCCGCGACCGCGACGCCGGCGATCGAAACCGGAAGATCGGTCGCGAGCGCGAGCGCGCCCGCCGCGCCCGCCGCGAGCGCGACCACGACCGCGAGCAGGCTCGGGGTCAGAAAGGCTCCGACCTGCTGGACCCGGGTGATCGCGAGCGCTGCGGGGACGAAGAACGTCTCCCGGAGCACGAGGCTCATCGCCACCGCGCCGACGTACGCGACGACGAGGCCCAACAGTTGCGAGCCCACGCTGTCGATCACCATCCCGCGGTCGTCGATGACCGCGCCGACCGCGGCCGACAGCGACGATCCCGCGAAGGGGGCGATCACCATTGCGCCCACGATGATGATCGCCGAGTCGAGCAGGAGGCCCGCGACCGCGACGATCGCTGCGAGCGCCGCGAACACGATGTAGGTCGCCCGGCCCGGTTCGAGGTCCTCGGCGCGTTCCTTGATCTCGGGGTACGAGACGCCCGACTCGCCTTTCGGGCCCGCCACGTACCGATCCTCCAGATCCGCGACGGCTTGGGTGGTCGCACCCGCGGTCTCGACCTCGCTGATGACGGTGTGGGCGTCCTCGTCGAGCCCCGCGTCGTAGAGCAGTTCGAGGACCGGATCGACCCCGCCGCCGGGAACCGGGATCTCGACGATCACCGCGTCGCGGCCGCTCGCCTCCTCGGAGATCAGGTACTCGATGTCGGCGTCGGTCAACGCCGTCGTGACCGCCTCCCGGGAGTCGCTCGGGACGCGGGTCCGTATCTGCCGCACGCTCGCCCGTCGAAACCGGGCGATATGAAGCTTCTGATCGATCTTTTGCTGCGCTCAGTCGCTCCCTTCGGTCGCTCCTTCGCTGTCTTCGCGCGGCTCCGCCGCGCGAATGGTCCGAGGCGCGGAGCACCTCGCTAGCAAAAGGTCGATCAAAAGCCACCGGCAGAGCTTCGCTCTGCCGAGTCTGCGTTCGCTTCGCTCACGCAGACCACGTTACCCCCTCGGAAGAGCTTCGCTCTTCCGTGCTCTCGTTCGCTTCGCTCACGAGAACTTCGGGGGTCCTCGGCCCGCTCGCTCACTCCGCGCTCACGGCTTCTTGGCGCGGCTCCGCCGCGCCAACGGTCCGAGGCGGCTTCGCCGCCTCGCTATCGCCGTTCGCGCAAGCCGCGGCGCGGAGCGCCGCGCGTTCGCTCGCGGTTCGACTGCTCTCACTTTCCGCACCGCAACCGAACAGCATCGCCGAAGCCCTCGCTCGTTTCACTCGCTCGCCCTTCATCCGCCAGGAGAGCGCTGCTCTCCTGAGCCTGCGGTCACGGAGCGACCGCAGACGCCAGAACCGCACCGCTACAGCGCTGCGGCCGCACTACTACCGCGAAGAACGCCCTCCCGACTACCGCGAGAACTCGATCGCCGCACCCTGGCCGAAGCCGACACACTCGGTGGCGAGGCCGTGGTCGGCGTCGCGCTTTTGCATCTCGTGAATCAGCGTCACGGGCAGGCGTGCGCCGCTCGCGCCGAGCGGGTGGCCGATCGCGATCGCACCGCCGTTGACGTTGAAGATCTCGTCGTCGATGCCGAGTTCGCGCTGGCAGTAGAGGGCCTGGGAGGCGAACGCCTCGTTGAGCTCCACGAGATCGAAGTCCTCGATCGATCCCCCAGTGCGGTCGAGCAGGCCCTCCGTGGCGGGCACAGGTCCGATCCCCATCACTTCCGGATCGACGCCAGCGACGTTGTTCCCGCCGACCTCGGCGAGCACGTCGAGGCCGTGATCCTCGGCGAACGCCCGGCTCGTGACGAGGGTCGCGGACGCCCCGTCGGAAATCTGGGAGGCGTTGCCCGGCGTCACCGTCCCCTCCGATTTGAAGACGGTGGGGAGCTCGGCGAGCTTCTCGGCGGTCGTGCCCGGTCGGAGCCCCTCGTCGGTGTCGACGACTTCCTCGCCGGTGTCGATCGGAACGATCTCGTCGTCGAAGTGGCCCTCCTCGGTGGCTTCGACCGCGCGCTGCTGGGAGCGGGCGGCGTACTCGTCTTGCTCTTCGCGACTGACGTCGTAGCGCTCGGCGACCGCCTCGGCGGTCATCCCCATGCTGAGCTCCGCGACGTTGTACGCTTCGTTCATGCGGGGGTGGACGTTCCCCGAGTTCTCCCCCATCTTCGTCCGGGACATGTTCTCGACCCCGCCAGCGATGATCGCGTCACGCTGGCCCGCCCGGATCGCGTCCGAGGCGGAGATCATGGCCTGCGCCGAGGAGGCGCACCATCGATTGATCGTCGTTCCAGGGACTGACTCCCCCAGATCCGAGAGCAGCGCGATCACCCGTGCGAGGTTGCTGCCCTGCTCGCCACGCTGCTGGGCACAGCCCCACATCAGGTCGTCGACGTCCTCGCTCCCGATCCCCGTCTCGGCGAGGATCTCGTCGATCAGCGGGATCGAGAGGTCCTCGCTTCGGACGTCGGCGAAAACGCCGTCCTCTTTGCCCTGTGCGGTGCGGTACGCCGCCGCGACGACCGGCGTCGTGTCGGCCATACCGACTCGTGGTGGTCCTCAATGTTAAACGCACGCAAACCCCGCGTCGTTTGACTCGGGTTCACGGGGCGATCGGTGGCGACCGCCGAGACCGCTGGCAAACGTTGCGGGAACGACCCACGCTGAGCGGGAGTTCGACGGTCTTATCCCGCCGGACGGCGTATCGAACAGGGAATGAGCAGCCCGGAACTGGACGTCGTCGAACTCCTGCTCACGACACGCGCCTACAACGAGCACCGTGAACGCGACGCCGAGGACCTCCCGCCACGCTACCGTACCGTCTTCTTCGCCGACGGGGGGATCGAGCGCCCGCTCGCGACGGGCGAGGAACGGGTGGCGGCCGCCACCGGTGTCGACGATCCGTGGGCCGCGGTGTCGGGGCTGATGTTCACCGACCGCGACGACTTCGCCGAGACACTCTCGCTCTCGGAGCCCGACATGGCCGAGGAATGGTTCGCCGACCGAGTCGACGCCGACCGGCTCGCCGAAAACCCGACGCTCGCGGCCGTCTTCGAGGATCGCGACGAGGCTCCGGACGTCGACTACGAGCAGTCGCGCGAGGCGAACCGCCCGATGCGCGCCGATCGGGCGTGGATCGACAGCCTCCTGGAGGAGTACTTCGACGACGAGGACGAGGAGGAGATGCTCGATCTCGTCGACGTGCGCGCGCCCGAGGAGGTCGACATGACGCTCGACGATCTCGTGCTCACGCCCGACCAGGAGAACGAGATCGTGAAGATCATGAAGGCGATCGAACACCGCGAGTACCTCGCGGGGATCGGCCTGCGCGAGATCGGGAAGCTCCTGCTCGTGGGACCGCCCGGAACGGGAAAAACCACGACCGCACGCGCGCTCGCCCACGAGCTCGACCTCCCGTTCGTGGAGGTCAAGCTCTCGATGGTCACCAGCCAGTACCTCGGCGAAACCGCGAAGAACGTCGAGAAGACCTTCGAGATCGCCAAACGACTCTCGCCCTGTATCCTCTTCATGGACGAGTTCGACTTCGTGGCGAAGACCCGCAATTCGGACGAGCACGCCGCGCTGAAACGCGCAGTGAACACCCTGCTCAAGTCGATCGACGAAGTAAGTCTAATCGAGGACGACGTCCTCCTGATCGGCGCGACCAACCACCCCGACCAGCTCGACGCAGCGGCGTGGCGACGCTTCGACGAGATCGTGAACTTCCCGAAGCCCGACGTCGAGATGCGCGCGGACATCCTCCAGCTCGTCACGCACGAGATGGAGATCGCGGAGTTCGACCCCCTCGAACTCGCCGCCGACACCGAGGGCCTGACCGGCAGCGATCTCCGTCTCGTCCTTCGGGAGGCGGTGCTCGACGCGCTGACCGAGGAGCGCACCACGCTGACCCAGGACGACCTCATGGAGGCGGTCCGGGACTTCGAGGAGCGCGACAGCCTGAAGGACCTCGACATGATCGAGGGCGATCACGACGCCCTCGTCGCGGGTGGCGACATCAGCGCGGACGGGGGTGAGACGAGCGAAGCGAGTCGATCCTCGTCGGAGCACGGCTCCGACGGCGGCAGCGACGCCGACACGGCCGACCACAGCCACGATCACGACGCCGACGGCCACACCCACGACCACTGAATGGAGGTCACGCTGCTCGGCACCGGCGACACGACCGGGACGCCGACCGTCGGCTGTGACTGTGACACCTGTACGGCCGCCCGCGAGCGGGGCGTCGAGCGCAGCCGGTTTTCCGTTCACGTCCGGAACGAGCGCACCGACGAATCGCTCCTGATCGATTTGAGCCCCGACTTCCGCGCGCAGTTTCTCGCCCGCGACGTCGCGCTCCCCGACGCCGCGATCGTCACCCACATCCACTTCGACCATCTCGACGGGCTCGGCAACGCCTTCCGACTCGTCCGGGACCTCCCGGTCGCGGCCGCGAACGAGACCGATCCCGAGACCGGCGAGAGCGTGGCCGACACCGTCCGGCGAAAGTACGACTATCTCGACGCGCTCTCGATCACGGGGCAGGAACCGCTCGAACCGTTCGAGTGCTGTGGGTTCGACGTGACGCTCGTGCCGGTCGACCATCCGCCGCTCGTGTGCTACGGCGTCGTGATCACGGACCCCGAGACGGACGCGAAGCTCTCCATTACCGGCGATACGAACTACGCGATCCCCGAAGCGTCCCGTGAGCACCTCGCCGATCCGGATCTCCTGATCGCGGACGCGATCGCCCCGGCGTCGTTCTGTGAACACCACCCGCTCGGCGGCGACCACCACGACGAGGCTGGGACGCCGCGGACGTTCGGCACGAAACATATGACCCGCGAGGGGGCGCTCGCGCTGGCCGACGAACTCGGTGCGGCGGAGACCCGCCTGGTCCACGTCTCGCATTTCTTCCCGGCCGACGAGGCGTTCGCGGCACCGCTCGCGGTCGACGGCGAGCGTTACGTGCTGTAGGCCCGGCGGTACTGCCTGGTGCGGGCGAAGGCCGCGAGCGACACTACGGCGAACAGCACGCCGAGCAACTGGTCGTACCGTGCGACGTACACGACGGCGAGAAACGCCGCGAACACGCCGAGGGAGAGGGTGATCGGCGCGACGTAGCGCTCACCACCTCTCAGCACGACGATCCCGCCGACACCGACCGCACCGCAGAACGCCGTGAACAGGGCGTGAATCCCGAACGCATAGCTGATGCCTGCTCCGACGACGCCGACGAGCGCCAGCGCTCCGAAGACGGAACGGGGCTGCCTCGTTCGTTGCATCGTGTCAGCAGCATTTCCGACGATCGGATGAAATGGCTTGCGTCGCCTCGCTCACTGTGCCGACGAACTCGACGCCTGGCTCAACAGATACACCGCGATCGCGCCGAGCACGAGATCGAGTCCGACGAGCACGGCGAGCGCCGGCACGAGCGCGTTCCAGATGCCCGTGAAGGCCGTGACGTCGAGCACCGTCATCACGTCCGTATCGAGCATCAGCGTGCGAGCGGCGTCCACGCCGTAGGTGATCGGGTTGTACCGTGCGAACGTCTGGATCCACTCCGGAAGCGCTTCGAGCGGGAGGAACGCCGAGGAGAGAAAGAGCAGCGGGAACTGGAGGAGGTTCATCACGATGATGGTCGACTCCTGGTCCTTCGTGATGACCGCGAGACTGTTCGAAAGCGAGACGAACCACAGCGAGAACAGGATCCCGACCCCGATGATCCCGAGCGCGCCGACGATCCCCGTCGAGATTTCCGCCCCGAGCAGCACGCCGAGTCCGAGAATGATCGCGATCTGGGCGGCGATCCGCAGCACTTCGGCGGCGGTCTTCCCCACGAACACCGCGGTGCGGTTCATCGGCGTGACGAGCACCTTCTCGAACATCCCCTCCTCGATGTCGTTGACGAGGCCGATGCCGGAAGTGATCGCGGCCGCGAGCGAGACCTGGATCACGATGGCGGGCACGAGATAGGTCTCGTAGGAGATCGCGCCGGCACCGCCCTGATTGATCGCGCCGGTCGCGATCTGGCCGAACACCTGAGTGAACAGCACGAGGAAGATGATGGGCTGGGCCAGCGAGACCACGAGCACGAACGGATTGCGGACGGCCTTGATGTTCCAGCGCTTGAAGTTGACCCACGCGTCGCCGAGAAACGAGTTGCTCGATCGCCGAACGGTGGTGGTTTCGGCCTCGGTTCCGGTCGCGGTCCCCGCAGTACCGCCGTCGGTCGCGGGCCGCTCGGATGACTCGTCGGCTGGCGGACTCATCGGTTCGCCCCTCCGTCGGCGGCCGCCGGATTCGCCTCCTCGGCGCTCGCCTCGCTGGTGTCGCCCTCGCTCGTCCCGCTCTCGCCGTCCCCGTCGACCGACTCGCCGGTGATCGCGAGAAACACGTCGTCGAGAGTGGGTGCGCGGATGTTGAACCCGGTCACGGTGAGATCGGCATCCCGCAGCGCCACCAGCAGATCGGTGCCCGCCTGGCGAGCGCGCCGCGAGGTGACGCTGATCCCCTCGTCGGTGGTCTCGACCGTCGCCTCGTCCTCGAAGAGATCGGAGTCGGCGGCGACCCCGACCGCGCGCTCGCGAGCGTTCTCGTCGCCGTCGAGATCGATGTCGAGGATCTCGCCGCCGACCCGGCGTTTCAGCTCCGCGGGCGAGCCGGTGGCGACGATCTCGCCGTCGAGGATGACCGCGATCCGCTCGCAGAGCTGGTCGGCCTCCTCCAGATACTGGGTGGTCAGGAAGATCGTCGTGCCCTCCCCGTTGATCCGCCGGAAGTACTCCCAGAGCCGATTTCTGGCCTTTGGATCGAGACCAGTCGTGGGCTCGTCGAGGAACACGAGGGGGGGCTGGTGGACCAGCGCCATCGCGGCGTCGAGGCGCTTTTTCATTCCGCCCGAAAATCCCTCGGCGACCTTGTCGGCGGCCTCGACGAGATCCACGAGATCGAGGAGTTCGTCGATCCGGTCGCCCCGCTCGGCCTTCGGCACGCCGTAGGCCTCACACGCAAACCGGATGTTTTCCCTGGCTGTGAGCTCCTCATCGACGCTGGTCTCTTGGGCCATGTACCCGATCGACTCACGCACCGCGCGCGGTTCGTCCGTCACGTCGAACCCGTTCACCGTGACCGACCCCGAGGTGGGCTGCAAGAGGGTCGTGAACGTCTTGATCGCGGTGGTCTTGCCCGCGCCGTTCGGCCCGAGGAAGCCGAAGAACTCCCCCTCGGGGACGTCGAGATCGATCCCCCGCACCGCTTCGGTCCCGTCCGAGTAGGTCAACGTGACCGCCTCGGCGTCGATCGCACTCATTACCCGACCCTGGATCTCGACCGTCTTAACCCTGCTGACCGCTTGGACAGTCCGTGGGTTCGGGATCGTGGGGTGGTTGGTTCGAGGTAGCGGGGTAGTCGGTTCGGGGCCACGGGCCGGCCGTCAGTCCCCTTCAGACGGGGTCCGGAGGGTGGGCAGCACGAACGTCTCGATGGCCCATCGCGTTCGCCGTGGCGCGTCGTCGTGGCCCAGCGTGATCTTCCGGATGCGGGCGGCGTCGATGGCATCGTAGAGGAACAGTGCGGTCGCCTCCGGGTCGACGTCACGGAAACGGCCCGTCTCGATCCCTTCTCGGATGGTTTCGGCGAGGAGGTCGGTGATGAGGCCGATGGTGCGATCGAGCTGCTCGCGGTAGACGTCGTTGCGGTGGGCGTGCAGACGGAGTTCGAGCAGCGCGGTGTGAAAGTCCCAGAAATCGAAGGCAGCCTCTTTGGGGCCGAACAGTCCTCGATCGATGAACAGCTCGAGACGTTCGTCGGGGTTTTCGATCTCGTCGGCCGCCGCCTTCGCCGGGTGAGAGTCGAGCAGATAGTCGAGGAGCGCGACGATGAGCTCCTGTTTGGTATCGTAGTGATAATGGAGGAGTGATCGGCTCTTCTCGAACTCCTCGGCGATCTCGCGGGTCGTCAGATCGGCGTACCCGTGCTCGCAGAACGCGCGATACGTTGCCTGCATGATGGCCTCGTAGGTCTCGGGCGGGGGCGGCGGGGCGGTCGGGGGCGTCCGATTCGGCCATGGATCGTCTCACTAAAACTGGTCGGCGCGAGCCTAAGAGGGTTGCTATGGCTCCCGAACGCTCGTGACGTGTCTGCGACATTCGATACGCCAGCCACCTCGGTGGTCCGCGAGTAGCGCTCGAACACATCGGGGCGTTCGAGCGGTCGTAATTCCGGGCTGCTGTCGCGGTAGTTCTCGTTCCAGCTGCTCTCGTTCCAGTTGCTCTCGCAGCCGTCGAGACCGCTACGATCCCGTCGCAAGTGAGAACCGCGAGCCACACGCCTCCCCAACCGACTCACTCACTCGCTCCGCTCGTTCGTTCATCCCTCGCGCGAGTCGGGCGTCTTCGACGCCCTCCCGCGCGCCAACCGCAACGTCCAAACGATCACACGACACGCCGCCGTCGTTCGTCCGGAGTTCCCGAACTCTCTCCGGTTGTGGCCTCGTGTTTTCCCGCTACACGCGCTCTATCCGGTGTACTGGTGATACTCCATTCCCGGCTGTTTGAGCTCGTTGTGTTTGCGTTCGAGGAAGGAGTAGACCGCGCCGTGTGGCGCGCCGTCGAGCAGCATCTCGACCGCGCTCCGCACGACCTCGACCTGCTGGGGGGCCCCGATCGCGCCGACGGTCGTCCCGTAGATCACGACCTCCGCACCGGTGAGCTCGGCCATCAGCTCGCGGGTCCGGCCGTTCTCGCCGATCAGCCGCCCCTTCTTGCGTTCGAGGTCCTTTTCGTTTCTCGTCGCGGCGTCGACGTCGACGAGTTCGAACATCATCATCTCGTCGTCGAGCAGCACGAGCGCGTCCTCGGGCGCGAACCCCCGCCCGATCGCCTCGACGATCTCGGGGCCTTTCAGCCCCAGAACGGGATCGCCGACCGATTCGACCGCGACCGCGCCGGTTTCGGAATCGATGTCGAGACGGACCTCCGCGCGCTCCTCGATCTCGCGCATCGTCGCACCGCCCTCGCCGATCAACACGCCGATGCGGTCCTGCGGAATCTTCACGTGTTGCATGCGCGGGCTACGGAACCCCGCGATTTGAAGGCTTCGCACCAGGCACCGTTTCGGCCCCGTGGACCGCCCGGATACCTATCTCTTGACGGAAATCCAGCCGTGTCGTCGCGCAGCACGGTGTATCTGGCCGAGCTGTGGCCCTGCGCCCGTTCTGAGGCGGAGTTGTGCAATGAGCGCGGCGATGGCGACTGCAACGACCGCCGCCGGAACGTAGACCCAGGGGTCGGTCGACTCCAGTCCGGACGAGGTGGCGACGACCACGAGCGTCGGGAGGTAGAGCAGTCCGAAGATCCCGATGGACCGAAGCGCCTCGTCGCGCACGATCCGTCCGAGGCCGGCGTTCCGTCCTCGCTCGGCTCGCTTCGCCTGGAGATCCTCGCCCGGTTCGGCCAACCGATACTCCTCGTGTCCCCGGAACATCCGCACCCCGACCCAGAGGAAGAACACTCCACAGGCGATCAGGAGCCAATCGTACAGCCCCGTCGATCCCCTAACTGCGGTGACGACCGGGACGGCGAGCCACCCGAAACCGAGAGTGATGGTGCTGATACCACCGACCTGCGACCGCGACGGCCGGCCCGGAAGCCGATCGAGACCCGCGTCGAACCCGGCGACCAGTACGCCGAGCGCGCCGACCGCAAGACACCACAGCGCACCGTAGCGAAGCGACACGGCGACGTCGCTCTCGATCACCCGGATCGCCGTCTGGATACCGACGCAGGCGATCGAGACCGTGGCGAGCCGTTCGATCGTCCGCTGACGCATATGACAGACTTTCGAACGGCTCGACTTAATTCCTCGGCCGATCGGGATTTCGACACTGCCAAACCCTACCAACCATGCGTCACCTTCACACGACGCTTCGATCGACGCGGCTGGAGTTCCTCGTCCGGCTCTCATCAGCTGCTTAGATGTCGCGCGCGTACGTCACCGCCGCCCGCGTCTCGCCGAAGAGGTCGTCCTCGCCCCGCTCGACGACTTCGAACGCCTGGGACTCGTAGAACGACCGTCCGACCGCGTTCGCCGCGAGTACCCGAATCGTGACGCGAGTGGCTCCTCGCTCTCGAAGTGCGTCGAGTTCTCGCTCGAACAGCCGCGTCCCGATCCCTCGGCCCCAGCGGTCGGGATCGACGTAGAACGTCCAGACCGCGCCGCGTCCGGGCTCGTTCGCGTCGGGGATCCCGCCCCCGACGTAGCCGACGACCTGCTCGACGGCTCGTGGGTCGGTCCGCTTCCCGTCCGTCCCTTCCGAGACGTCGCCCGTCTCACACGCGACGAAGTGGGCGACGCCACCGTCCACGATCTGTTCACGAACGCTTTCACTCGCGTACCACTCGTCCATCGCGCGCTCGACGGTGGCTACGGCGAGGAACTCGCCGTAGGCGGCCTCCCAGCCACGGCGCGCGACCCGCTGGATCCCGGCCACGTCCGCGGGTGCCGACTGGCGGACCGTGACGCCGGCCATGCCCGTCCCTCGGACCGTTCGCGCTTCAGCCTTTCCCGGCATCGACCGTCTCGACCCCGCTACCGAGCCCGACCGCGGCGAGCGCGCGCTCGCGTTCCGCGTCGGTCAGTCGGTAGGGCGCGAGCGCGTCGTCGAGTTCGGCGTCGCTCGGTCGTCTGGCCTGATGCGAGTCGAGAAACGCCGTGATCCGGTCGGCAGCGTGAGCTTTGAGCTCGCCGCTCAGCAGCTCGCCGGCCCGGTATTCGCGCGCGACCCGCTCGATCTCGGTGTCGTCGGGCTCGAAGAACGCTTCGAGGAGCTGGAACGCCACGTCCACTTCGGGGTCGCCGCCGTGCTCGCGGTGGGCCTTTCTGTCGGTTCGCCCGCCGGAGTACGCCCGTCCGAGTTTTTCCTGGACTGTCCCGCGGTCGTCGGTGAGGCGGATCGTCGGTGCGGCATCGGATGAGCTCATCTTTCCCGGTCCCTCCAACCCGGGCAGGAACTTCGAGAGCAGCGCGCCGGGCTTCTCGACCGGGAACCGCTCCTTCGCGGCGACGTCGCGCGCGAGCCGGACGTGGGGATCCTGATCGACCGCGATCGGTACGGTGGTGGCGTGCGGACCGTCGACGAACTGCGGCAGCAGGAGGTGGGTCGCCTGGACCGCTGGATAGAATCCCATCCCGACGTTCGCGGGCTCGCCGTACACCGCATCGCGGGCGGCGGGCGTGATCCGCTCGGCGAGCGCGGTCGCGAGCGGATAGATCACGTCGGCGTCGGCGGTGTCGATCACGAACCGGGTGCGGTCGGGATCGAACCCCACCGCCACGAGATCGCGGAGGTTCTCGCGGGTGTGGTCGCGGGTTTCCGCGAGGCTCTGGTCCCGGCTGAGGTACTTCTCGTCGTCAGAGAGCGGGACGTAGACGATCGCGCCGGTTTCGGCCTGGAGCCACTTCGCGAAGTAGAAGGTGACTGCGTGACCGACGTGCATCGGTCCCGAGGGGCCGACGCCGGTGACGATCGAGACTCGCTCGTCGCCATCGATTGCGTCGAGAAGGCAGTCGACGTCCCGACCGGCGTAGTAGCTCCCGCGTCGAAGCAGCGGGTGTGGCGGCTGCGGGAACCGTTCCAGTCGATCGTCGGTCAGCGCGTCAGCGCCGAACCGATCGAGGAGCTTTCCGTAGTCGACCTCGCCGGCGACTGCGTCCGACCTCACGGTGTTTTCGGGATCGCCGGTGTTGCCTTCGCTGGTACCGCCTTCGTTGGTGTCGGTCTCATCGGTGTCGTCGATTCGTCGTGCTGTTCGATCAGTCGCGTTCGCGTCGGTGTCGTCCATCGTGTGCTGGTGCTCTGGGTGGTCAGTAGCGGTGCGGCAGAAAGCGGCGAGCGGAGGGAGCACCAGACCACAGCCGGCGGGGTTAGGCCGCCGCGGGCGAGCGGGCTGGACTGTCCGCTGGCGAGGGGGCACGCCAGCGCCAGCGGACAGCGATCATCGTATGTACCAACGCAGTCAGTCCCAAAAGTCCCTTTCGGTCACTCGACGGCGAGCACCGAGAGCGCGTCGTCGACGGTGAGCGTCAGTCGGTCGTCGCCGGCGGTGTAGACGACGCCCACCTGGAGCGGGTCTGCCGAACGGATGCGGGTGGAGTCCCCGTCGATCGCGACGAACCGCCAGAGCGAGGCCTCGCGCACGTCGACGTCGTGATCGTGGTAGAAGGCGACGACGTCGGGATGATCGAGAAGCGCGGTTCCGAGGTCGGAGCTGATGAGATCACCGCACCGTTCGCACTCGTACTCGGCCAACGGAACCTCCGGCCAGTCGTCTGCGTCGTCGGGCGGCATCTCGATCGTGACGTGCGGGTCGATCCGACCCTCACAGGTCATACAGAACCCGCCGTTGGCCCGCTGGACGGCAGTTCGCGCGTATCGCTCGGTCACATCCGGCAACGACTCGCGGTCGTAGCCAGCGAACACCCCTGGCGGGATACCGATATTCACCGAAGTGGTGTCGCAGTCCACACAGGATATCGACACCCGTTCGTTCTCGTAGTGGAGCGTCATCGTGTCGCCGCAGAACGGACACGCCTGCTCCATCGCCATCGACTCGACCGAGCCGGTCTGGGTGTACGCCCCCGAGAGGAGCGCGCCGACGACACGGGAGCCGGCGAGACGCAGGCGGTACCCGCCCTCCTCTTTCGTCACGAACCGATCGCGGAGCTTCGAGAGGTGGTAGTTGAACCGCCCGGAGTCCGCGACCCCGACCGCCGTCCGGAGCTCCGAGAAGGTTGCAGTGTGATCGTCGGCCGTCCAGAGTGCCTCGAGCACCGCGACCCGGACCGGGTCGGCGAGGGCCGCGAACGCCTCCGCCGGCGGTACCTCCTCCTCGACGGGGGACTCGCCCATGCTTCCGGATGAGCAGTGGCGTGATAAGACGCTGTCGTCCGCCTCTCGTTAGGGATCCTCGCTCAAAGATCCTGGTGGTAGACGTACTCGGGCAGCGTCCGATCGCCGACCGTCCGCTCGCGCTCGTCGGTCCGTTCGAACCCGCGCGATTCGTAAAACGAGACGCCGACCGTGTTGTCCGCGAGGACCTCGATCCGTAGCTGCTCGACGTCACGCTTCGCCAGACGATCGACGATCTCGTCGAGGAGCGCCGTGCCGATCCCGTGGCCCCACCGGTCGGGATCGACGTAGATGGCGTACAGCTGGGCCTCCCGATCGTCGTCCTCGGCGTCGATCGGTGCGGCGCTCGCGTAGCCCGCGATCCCCTCGTCCTCGGCCACGAGGTAGACGCTCCCCTCTGCCGTGATCGAGGCTTCGAGCTCCTCGGCCGCGTACCAGTCGTCGAGGATCGCGTCGATCGCCGCCTCGGCGAGAAAGTCCCCATACGTTGCCCGCCACGCACGACGCGCGATCCGCTGGATCCCGTCCACGTCAGCCACCGTGGCGGCTCGAACCGATACGTCGCTCATGCCGTGCGAACGACTCCCGGGGTAATCAGTCTTCGCGCGGGGCGGCCTCGCTCGTGACGTGGGCGAGGAGCTCCTCGCCGTCGGTGTCGAGCCCCTGGCGCGCGAAGAAGTTCGCCACGTTCCGGCAGTCGCGTTCGAGGAACTCGCGGCTATTGGGGTGGTGGATCGTGACCGCCTGGCCGAGGTCGATGATCCATAACTGGGAGTCGTGGACCACGATGTTGTACTCCGAGAGGTCGCCGTGGACCAGCCCGGCGTCGTACAGCCGGCGGGTGTACTCCCGGACGACCTCGTAAGTAGTTCGAGGGTTCTCGACGTGGACCTCGCCGAGGCGTTTCGCGCGCTCGCCCTCGTGACCCACGAACTCCATCACGAGCACGTTGCGTTCGACCGCGATCGGCTCCGGCACGTTGACCCCCGCCGCGGCCGCCCGCCGGAGGTTCGCGAACTCCTTTTTCGTCCACGCGAGCACCACCTTCTTCTTCTTCGAGCCGATGTTCCGGAAGCGCGGATCGCCCTCCAGATACTGCCGCATCTGCCGGAAGTCGCTCGCGTTGATCCGGTAGATCTTGACCGCGACGTCGGCCCCGTCCGCGTCCGCGAGGAAGACGTGGGCCTCCTTGCCCGTCGAGATCGGTCCGCCGAACGCGTCGATGTGGCCGTCTTGAACTAACTTATAGAGCGCGCCGAGGGTCGCCTCGTCGAAGACGCCGCCCTCGACCTTGAACTGGTCGGCGTCCTTGATGCGCTCGCGGAACGCCGAGAACTCGCGGTCCTGCTTGCGGGCGACTCGATCCGCTTCGGTGTCTGAAACGTCGAGTTCCTCCCACTCGTCGCCCGGCTCCTCGGTGGCCTCGGTGTCGACGAGACCGTACTCCTCTTCGTCGTTCATTCGTCGTCCCCACTGTTCATGTCTCGCCACCGCAGTGTGCGTCGACGAGTTCGGCGCGCTGGTCGCGCCCCAGCTCGCGGTACCCCTCGCGCTCCCGTTCCAGCGCCATCACCGGTACGTCGTGGCCGTCGACCCCGACGAACTCCCGGTTGGTGGCGATGTCGGCTGTCGATACCCACTCGCCGTCGACTAGGTGTTCGACATCGCCCATGATCTCGACGCGGACGCCACCGATGTCGAGCATCCCGAAGTCGGAGGCGATGCGGTGTTCGACCGATCTCGATCGCGCCACTCCGCTCTCCACGTACTCTTCGAGGCGTCGCTCGATTACCTCGGCTCCGGGCCCGTCAGTCATGACGTCGATGTCGCCAGGCTCGACCGGAATCCCACGAAGCGCGAGGTTCGTGCTCGCCGTGACGGCCCACGTGACCTCGGTGTCGTCGAGCCGGTCACACAGCGTCTCGAGTGCAGCGAGAAAGTCCGGAGGAAGGGTCTGGGTGGCCACACTATCCCTGAATGTGGCCCTCCTCGCGGAGCTGGTCGGCGGCCCCCTTGTCGTAGCGCCACTCGATGTCGCCCTTCTCGTCCTGCCAGTCCCACGGCGAGACGAGCACGACGTCGTCCTCGCGGATCCAGACCCGCTTTTGCATCCGGCCCGGGATCCGCGCCGTCCGCTCCGTCCCGTCCATACACCGGACCTTGACCCGGTTCGCGCCCAGCATCTCGGTCACGACGGCGAACACCTCGTCGTCGTCCGGCATCCGGAGGTTCCCCTGTCCCTGGTTGCCGCTCATGGGAGGTGTTCGACAGCGAGTGGTTTAACTCTTTCAAGGCCCCGCTGCGGGTTCCGAGCCGTGTCGAGAGGGGTTGCAACGCGGTGTCGGCCCTGTCCGGCAGAACGGGATTTCCTCGCGCTTAAACCGTCGAGGGACCGACCCCGGCCATGCTGAACCGACTCGGTCTCGCCGGTGTCGTCGGCGTGCTCTGCTGTCTCGCCGGTCTCGGGATCGTCGCCTACGCCGCCCCGATCGTCGCGGGCGGGATCGCACTCGTGCTCGTCGGACTCGTCCTCGTGGCGCGCGGCCTGCTCTCGGGGATGCTCGCCGCGTTCGGGATGGATGGGATGCTCTAACCGCGAACGAGCAGGAAGACGACGATGCCGGAGACCACACCGACCGGGAGGCTGAAAACCGAAAACAGCGCCACGACGAGGCCGAGTCCGACGCCCCTGATCCGGGGGCGATCGATTCCGTGTCGCCGCAACTCGCGTGCGGCGACGAACCCGATCACGACACCGGTCACGACCGGCACGAAGGAGCTCTCCAGCGGACCGGGCGGGAGCGACGGTGTGGACACGACGGCCCGATCGTGAGCCTGCCGGAGTCGTCAATCTTTTCGGATCGGGTCGTCAGTCGCTCTCACCACGGTCGGCCCGGTGTTCGCTGATGACCTGGTCGACCATCGATTCGTTCTGGTTCTTGCGCCAGGCGTCCGCCCGCTCCTTCCATCCCTCGATGGCGGCCTCGACCGCCCCCTCGCGCGCGACCGCGAGATCGTCGACCTCCTCGATCGGTACCTCGTCGGCGGGTGCGACCGGGATCCCGTGTTCGAACAGGAGTTCCCGTGCGACCTCCGAAAGCCCGCCGTCCTTGAGCACGACGCGGGGCTCGCGCTCGACCAGGGTTTCGGCCGTCGAGCGCCCGGCTCCCGACGCGTCGCGGAGGTAGACCACGTCGCCCGCCGCGAGACCGTAACGCTCGTCGGCCGCCTGGAGCGCATTCTTGGTGAACTTCGCGACCGGTTTCACGGGGACGAGACCCTGTTTCGCTTCGGCCACGTCCGCGAAGTTCGAGTGATCCAGCCGCCAGAGCTCCTTCAGCCGGTCGAACTTCTCGGTGAGTTCCTCGTTCGCTTCGCGCTGCTCGTCGCGTTCGCGTTCGAGGCGTTCGTTCTCGCGCTCGAGTCGGTTGACCTCCCGGCGCTCTCGCGCCTCGCGGCGCTCCTCGCGCCTGGCGTCGGTGAGTTCGCGTTCGTACTCCGCGATCGTCTCCTCTTTCTCCTCGATCGTCGCTTCGAGGTCGTCGACGTGTGAATCGAGGCGCTCGACTCTCGTTTCGAGCTCCTTGATCCGCTGCTCTTCGGACGTGAGTTCGCGCGGTTCGTGCTCGTCTTCGTCGTCGTCGGCCTCGTCGTCGTCCGAGAGATCGGCGAGAACGGTCTCGACGGACTCCTCGCCCGCGACAACGCGCGCGATCACCTCGCCGGTCTCGATCCGCGGGGGCACCTTCTGCCCGACGCGCTCGAACGTGTCCTCGTATGCGTCGAACGCGTGGAGGGCGGCGGCGAGTGCGTCGCGCTCGTGGTCGTTCTCGTACCCCTCCTCGCGGGTTCGGTGCTGTTTCTCGTCCACGGGCAAGTCGCGCTCGGGCACCCAGCCTGCCGCCGAGAAGCTCCGGCGGATCTTCTCGACTGTGGAGGGCATCGGCTCGACGTCGGCCGCCACTATCACTGGTCGCCCGCGCTCGACGATCCACTCGATCACCGCGGCGGTGTCGGCGGTTCTGGTACTGAGAACGTCCAGCACCCTACCCTCGAGACCGACGATCGCCACCGCGGTCGTGGTGCCGGGATCGATCCCCACGAGCACGTGATCCCGGCGCTTCGCCAGCGGCCGGAACTCGATGCCGTCGCGCCGGACGCGCTCGATCTCGGTCCTGGTGTCGCCCGCTCGCCTGGCCGAGATCGGAATGTTCGACGGGCGCGCCTCGACGGTGAACACCGCGTTGGCGTACCCGCCGTACTTCTCGGTCTCGTCCATCTCGTAGTCGAGGCCCGCCTCCCGCAACTCGCTGTCGACCTCGCGGGCACGACGCTTCACCGAACCGTGGATCCGCCGCGTGTAGCGGTCCTCCGACCACCCACCGCTGCCGGTCGAGCGCCCGCGCGAAACCTTCACCTCGGTGGTGTCGGTGAAGGCAGAAACCTCGTAGCCTACGTTCGCGGCCGCGAGCCGCGCGGCGGCCTCTGCCTCCTGCATGGGTTTCTTGCCGTAGGGAACCCCGTGCCGGCTCGCGACCCGGGAGAGGGGTTCGGGCTGCTCGTCGCCGGTGACCTGGACGAGTCGGGTTTCGTCCGGCAGACTGCCCAGCAACCGAACGAGCGCGTCCTTGTCGGCGGCGAGCTCGTAGACGTTGTCGGTGGCGACGATCGCGGGCTCCTCGCGGTCGATCAGCCGCCGGAGCTTTCGGTGCGAGACCACGTCGCGGTCGAGGCTCTCGCCATCGAAGGCCACCACGGCGTAGGAGGGCGCGTCGCCACGGACGTCCCCACTCTGGACGTCGACCCCGAACACCACCGCGTCGAGCGCGCTGATGCGACTGCTCACGCGCTCGCGTAGGGGATCTGCCGACATAAATCCACGGCGCGGTTCCGAGTGGTGGGACGGACACTGTAGGAAGTGACGGCCGGGCGAACGTTTTAGCCACTGGACTGATGAGGGATCGTATGGTCGGCCTATCGTTTCTCATCCAGATCGGCGCGCTGGCGAACGCGGCCGTCGCGACCCTAGTGCTGGCGCTCGTGATCGCTCTCGGTTACCGACGGATTGCCGGGGCCGATGGTAACGCCAACGCGTCGGAGCGACCGTCCGAGTCGACCGAGGGACCGCCGCTCGAATCGTGGCGTCACGTCTACGATGTCGACAAGGCCGACGCCGACCGCGAGATAACCGCCGTCCAGGAGCAAGCGAGCGATCTCGCGGAGGCCGACAACGAGGCGCGACGGTAGCCGACGCTGCTGAACAGCGATCACGGCGGTCAGTTCGGTCCGGGGCTGGGGCCGCCAGCGCGTATCTGCAAACCTTTTACTGTCGCCTGCGAAGCCCTGCCCATGAGCCAGCAACCGAACGTCCTGCTGCTCGGGCCCCCCGGTGCAGGGAAGGGCACCCAGAGCGCGAACGTCGCCGACGAGTACGACATTCCCCACGTCACGACCGGCGACGCACTCCGAGCGAACAAGGACATGGAGACCGAGCACGGTACCCCGCGCTCGTTCATGGAAGCGGGCGAACTCGTCCCCGATCCCGTGGTGAACGAGATCGTGGCCGAGGCGCTCGGCGACGAGGGGTACGTGCTCGACGGCTACCCCCGGAACGAGGAGCAGGTCGCGTACCTCGCGGACATCACGACCCTCGACGCCGTCTGTCTGCTCTCGGTGAGCGAGTCCGAACTGGTCGATCGGCTGACCGGCCGGCGGGTGTGCGACGAGTGTGGCGCGAACTACCACGTCGAGTTCGACCAGCCCGCGGAGGAGGGCGTCTGTGACGAGTGCGGCGGCGAGTTGATCCAGCGCGAGGACGACACCGAGGACACCGTTCGCGAGCGCCTCCGGGTCTACCACGAGACCACCGAGCCCGTGGTCGAGCACTACCGCGAGGCGGGCGTCCTCCAGGAGATCGACGGCGAGCAGGCCCCCGACGCGGTGTGGGACGACCTCCGGGCGACGATCGACGAGACGGTCTGACGCGTCGACACCGCCGCTCCGATCGTCGTGTGGGCGACGCCCGTGTCGATCCCGGACGGGTCGCCCGGGCGAACGAACTAAAAGGTTGATTAGCGTCCGCCTCAAAGGAGCCTGCAATGGCGCGGACAGCCGACAAAGTGCGTTCGCTGATCGCCGAGGACGGCGCGTTCGAGAACGCGCTTTCGGTGGTGCTCTCGCGGGCCGGCCACGCATCCCCCGACGAGGAGGCCACTCCCGACGGCGGCACGCAGCCACACACCGTGACGTGGGGCGACGTCAGCGACGACCTCACGAGCGGCCAGTGGGGCCGGCTGATCGAGAGCGGCATCCTGACCGACGCCGACGGCAGCGGGTTCGCGGTCAACGATCCCGAAGGGGTGCGCGAGGCGCTGGGTGACGACGCAGTCGAAACGAGCGACGGCGACGACGAGGAGTCGAGCTGGACCACCTACGACAAGCTCGCGGCCCTCGGCGCGCTCTCGCTCTTTCCTGCCTACTGGTTCTCGCCGATCCGGAACGCGGTCGGCGGCGCGGTCGACCTCTTCCTCGGGCCGCTCGATGCGGTTCTCCCCTTCTACGCCGTCGTGATCGTGCTCTCGGTGCTCACGGGACTGTACTCCACGCTGCTCCAAGCGAACCTGATGAACACCGAGAAGATGAGCGAGGTCCAGGAGAAGATGAGTAACATCCAAGAGCGCCGGAAGGAAGCGAAAGAGCGCGGCGATGACGCCGCCCTCGAACGCATCCAGGAGGAGCAGATGGACGCGATGGGCGACCAGCTCGGGATGTTCAAGGAGCAGTTCCGTCCGATGGTCTGGATCATGCTGCTCACCATCCCGGCGTTCGTCTGGATGTACTGGAAGATCGGCATCCGTGGGGGTGGCACCACGCACATCGATCCGGGTGAGGGGTCGATCGTGCTCCCGATGTTCGGCACGCTGGAGTGGACCGAGCAGCTCGCCGGGTTCGTCTGGGTCTGGCTGGTCTGGTACTTCCTCTGCTCGACCGCCTTCCGGCTGATCATCCAGAAGACGCTCAACATCCGGACCACGCCCGGCACGTAGTTTCTCTTCTCCCCCCATCCGACGAACACGGCGAGCGGGAGCCACAACCGATTTGTACCGCGCCGGACCCAGAGGAGACATGTTTGTCACCCTCTCGGGGCCGGCCGGCGGCGGCACGTCCACGACCGCCGCCGCCCTCGCCGAGGCGCTGGGCTACGAGCACGTGAGCGGCGGCGACATCTTTCGGTCCGTCGCCGACGAGCGTGGGCTCACCCCCCTCGAACTCAACCGACTCGCCGAGGACGACGACGAGATCGACCGCGCCCTCGACCGCCGCCAGCGCGAGATCGCCACCGACCGTGACGACGTGGTGCTCGAATCACGGCTCGCGGGCTGGATGGCGGGCGAGCACGCCGACCTCCGGCTCTGGCTCGATGCGCCTCTCCATGTGCGTGCCGAACGGATCGCCGACCGCGAGGACAAGCCCACGAACCTCGCGCGCGAGGAGACCGAAGCCCGCGAGGGGAGCGAGGCGCGACGCTACCACGAATACTACGGTATCGACATCGAGGATCGCTCGATCTACGACCTCGCGGTGAGCACCGCACGATGGGATCCCGAGACCGTTCTCGATCTCCTCCGCGAGGCGTGTGAGCGCTACGATCCCGCCGACGACGAGGGCGGGGTCGTCGTCGACGCCGACTACGATCGCTGATGCGCGGCCCGCCAGGCGAGCGCTCCCCCGACGACCGCCTCGACTTCGGCGTCGTGAACCTCGACAAACCACCCGGGCCCTCCGCCCACCAGGTCACGGGCTGGGTCCGCGATCTCGTCGGGGTCGACCGCGCGGCCCACGCCGGCACGCTCGACCCGAAGGTCACGGGCTGTCTCCCGATCCTGCTCGGCGACGCGACTCGGCTCGCCCAGGTCTTCCTCGAAGGCGCGAAGGAGTACGTGGCGGTCCTCGAACTCCACGGCCCAGCTCCCGACGATCTCGACGCCGTGCTCGACGCGTTCGAGAGCCCGATCCACCAGAAACCACCCAAAAAGAGCGCGGTCGCGCGCCGGCTGCGGGTCCGCACGGTCCACGCACTCGACCCGCTCGACGTCAAGGAACGTCGCGTCCTGCTACGGATTCGGTGTGAGAGCGGAACCTACGTCAGGAAGCTGTGTCACGACCTCGGCCTCGCGCTCGGCACTGGCGCGCACATGGGCGACCTCCGGCGAGTCGGAACGACGCCGTTCGACGACACGGATCTCGTGAGCCTCCACGACCTCACGGACGCGCTCGCGTTCGCCGAGGACGATGATACCGAACCGCTCGCGGATGCCGTCCAGCCAGCCGAGCGCGCGCTCTCGCATCTCCCACGGGTGACGATCGCGCCGAACGCCGCCCGCGAAGTGGCGGAGGGTGCGCCGGTGTACGCGCCGGGCGTCCTTTCGATCGAGGACGTGTCGGCGACGGACGCCGACGAACCGCCGCTGGTCGCGTGTTGCACGCCCGACGGGGCCGCGGTCTGTCTCGGGCGGCTCGTCGGCGAGGCCGATGCGGAACGCGGGACGGTCGTGGATCTCGAACGCGTCCTGATCTAATCGTCGGCGGGGGCGAGGTCGGCCTCGCTCATGTTCTCGATGTCGATTCCGCCGGTGAGTTCGGTGTAGGGGTACGGCATGTCGATCCCCTCGGCGTCGAAGCGCTCCTTGACCGCCTGGACCCACGCCGAGAGCGCTTTGACGTACTTCCCGCGGGAGGGATCGTCGATGTGTGCACGGGCGGTGAGACCGACGTACGAGTCCGCGAGCTCGGTCAGGATCACGTCTGGTTCGGGCTCGCCCTTGAGTCGGTCGACGGTCGCCGCCTCCTCGACGATGATCTCCTTGGCCTGCTCGATGTCGTCCTCGTAGCCGATCCCGAACGTGAAGGGGACCCGGAGCTGGTCGTCGGCGACGGGGTTGGTGACGGCGTTGTCGGCGAGTTCGGAGTTGGGAACCGTGATGAGCTCGTTGTCGAACGTCTTGAGCTTCGTCACCCGGAGACCGATCTCCTGGACGACGCCGGATTTGGTGCCGTCGCCGGAGGGCCACTCGATCCAGTCGCCGATGCCGAACGGATCGTCCTTCAGGATGAAGATCCCGGCGGCGAAGTTCGCGAGGAGATCCTGGGCGGCGAACCCGAGTGCGAGCGAGAGCGCGCCGAGCAGGGTTGCGAAGGCCGCGAGAACAGTACCGAAGCCCGCCATCGTCGCCGCGAGCGAGAGCGCGGCGAACAGCGCGAGCGCGCGGGCGACGGTACCGCCCAGTCCCACGACCTTCGGATCGAACCCGCGTGCGTCGAGCGCACCCCTCACGAGGCGGACGAGCACGAACCGTGCGACGGTGTAGATCACGACGAACGCGACGACGAACAGTATGGCCTTCGCCGCGACCTCGATCAACGCTCTCCCGTACTGGTCGACGAACCCCTGTGGACTCGTCGGGATTCCCTGCTGGAGTAGTAACGAACGCATCGGAGTATGTGACACCCGTCCCCTGATGAACCCACCGCCTGTATGTTCGGGTCGTCGGGCCAGGCAACGCCCTCGGCCGGGGCCGACCGCTCGCGTGGGCGAAACGAAGGGCTTAATCCCGGAGGTGGCGTCGTTCGGGACGCGGGACCGTGGGGTAGCTTGGTATCCTCGGCGCATGGGGTGCGTCGGACTCGAGTTCGAATCTCGACGGTCCCATGGACCCTTTCACTTCGTTGGGTGGCCGACCGTCGGGAGGCCACCTCTTTTTGCTCCCGGCGATCCGCCCGTTCGCACGGCCAGCGGGACGGCTGCGCCGTCCCGCTCGACTCGCAAAAATCTCCACCAGAAACACCCGCTCGCTCCCTTCGATCGCTCGCGGTACAGTTGCTGGCACACTCCGCGACCACCCACCTCTCAGTATCGCCAGGGGATCGTTGTTTCCCTACGTCACTCACTCGCCCGCAGTGTGCCGACTCACACCTCTCGTACGGCGATACGATGTGGTGGCACTTTCGAATCGGGCGCGCAACAGGATTTGACTGCCATCCACTTGTCAGGCAACAGAACATGGAAATGTTTATGAGAAGGTAGTTTGATGATTGCCACATGAAGTGGTTGCCATGAACACAGATTTGACACGCGCGGACGGGACACGACCGGTAGGCGTCACGGCTCGCGGAGGCCGGCGGTGACGGCTCGCTCCCGCTCCACGGCGGTTCTCGTCACGACGCTCGTCGTGCTGAGCACCGTCGTCGCCGGTGGGGGAATCGTCGGCGCACAGAGCGACGCAGGCGGCGCGAACGGGACGAACGCCACGGCCGAGACGGGTGTCGATCTGCCGCCGGCCGACGACGTCTACGTCGAGGAGAACGGCGACGCCGTCCTCACCTACGAAGGGGCGGCGGACGACACCCGGACGAACTACGGACTGAACGTCAGTGAGGGGCTGTTCCACGCGCTCGTCGCGACCGACGTCGAGGGGTCGAACGACGTCGCGGCCGACATGACGGCCGCCCTGACCGGCGACAACCTCACCGGCAACGGCACGCTGGGAATGGCGCGTCCAGAGGCGCTCTCGAACCTCTCGGTGAACGCGACCGGGCTGCGGACCGACGAGAACGCCCGCTCGGACGTCGCCGCCGCGGCGACCGTCACCGGCGCGAGCCTCGCCCGGTCGGTGCCCATCGAGCGTGCGGGGATGGAGGGCAACGTCACGACTACGGGCTCGACGTTCGACGCCGACCTCGCGGCGAGTGCGCAGTTGACCCAACCGCTGGGTCAGTCCCAACATCAGGCGTATCACATCTCCGAGGGCAACGGCACGTACACGCTGAACGTCTCGCAGGAGCGGCCCGTCTTCGGGGCCGCCGCGTCGCGCTGGGAGACCCGCGAACAGGCAGCGCGGACGCTCCGCAGCCAGTACGTCGCGATCGCGGAGTCGATGAACGGGTCGGCCGACCTCACGATCGAGTCGTACTCGTTCGCCGCGCGGGAGGGTGGCCGACCGCGACTCGACATCGAGTACTCGATCACCTACCGCGGGATCGAACGCGCTGTCACCGACCAGGTCGCGTCGTCGCTGACGTCGGCCGAGGACGTCGATCTCAGCCGATCGGAGGCGCGGAACGTCTCCCAGCGACTCCGGAACCTCACGGTGAACGAGCTCTCGGTCCGGTTCGACCAGAGTGAGAGCTCGATCGAGGCCGGCATGAGCGCCGACCTCGACAACTACGACGGGGCCGTGCTCGCGGCGCTCGATGTCGCGAACGCGACCGACATGCAGTCGCTCAACGCGGGTACCATGGCGGGGATGGGAACGGCCGCTGGCGGTGCGATGCCCGGGAACGCCGGGACCACGACGGGGACCGCCTCGAACGCCTCCGTTATGAACCCGTCGGCGGGCGCGAACGCGGCGTCGTTCAACCGGAGCCTCGAACGCTTCCGCAAGCAGTTCGCCGCCCAGCGGGCCGCGAACCTCACGCGCGAGGTCAGCTTCGCCGCGAACGTCACCAAGCCCTCCCCGCAGGCCATCAGCGTCGATCTCGAATCCCACACCCGCACCGAGAACTGGGGACAGTACGTCGACGAACTGGAGAACCGCGATATCGAGACGAACAACCTCGAATACGAGCTCCACGCCGCCACCGAGGGCGAGCGCGTCAACGTCACGGCGGCGGTCTCGGTCTCGGGCAAGAACCTGCTCAAACAGGCGACGAACCAGATGCTCAACAGCAGCGCCGGTCCGCAGGCGGGCCAGATGAACGAGTACGTCACGGCGTTCCGCGAGGCTGGTTTCCAAAAGGCCAAGATGGACGTCTCGCTCGACGACGGCCGGATGCGGATGGAGACCGGTGCGGCCTTCGAGAACATGACGGCGCTGCGCGACGCGTTCGTCACGCTCGAGGGTGACCAGTCCATCGGGAGCGTCGTCGGCCGCACCGAGAACGGCACCACGACTTCCTACGTCCGGGTCGAGGATGCCGTCTCGGAGAACGCCTCGGAGTCACAGGTCCGCGAACTCGCGTACGCTGACGACGACACGGCGGTCCACCTGCCGAACGCGTGGAACCGGACGATGCCGTCGGCGAACACCAGCGAGGCCGACGAATACCTCGGTATGACGGGCGCGACCTCCGGGCTGACCGGCCCCGGCTTCGGGGTCGTCGTCGCGGTGATCGCGCTGCTGGCCGCGGCGCTCGTCGCTGCCAGGCGGCGGGAGTAGACACCGCACTACCACCTTTTTACTTCGTCGGGTGTCCTCGTGCCCGCAGCGCAAGGACACCCGACGAAGTGAAATTTAGGCGAGCGGCGTCCGCTCGACCACGGTGCCGTCGGCGGTCGGGTACTGCTCGATGATCTCGCCCTTCCCGATGTCGCCCTCGTCGATCATCTCCTCGGCGAGCCACCACGCGAGTTCGACGTGATCGGTTTTCTCGGTGTAGAACTCCTCGGGAACCCCGAGTTCGGCGAGACGTGCGACGGGTTCCCAGATCTTGCCGTAGACGAGCGTGCCGTCGTCGGTCACGTCGTCGAACTCGCGGCCCACGATCCGCGCCATCCGCTTCAGTCGGTTGCGGTGCTGGGCGGCGTCCTTGAACACGCTGGTGCAGTAGTAGACCTTCTCGTGATCGCCCATTGCGTCGAGCACGTCGTGGCTCCCCTCGACCGCGCTCATGTGGCCCTCCCGAAGCTCGAAGCCCGCCTCCTGCATCCGCTCGGCGTTGCCGTCGGACATCTCGAACTCGTTGATGTTACAGAAGTCCGCCGCGCCCTCGTCGAGGAAGTCGAGGAACTCCGTCTCTGCCCGGATGCCGGGGATCTCGAACGCCGGCGTCAGTCCCTCTTCGCGGGCGACGTAGAGGATGTCTTCCCACTCCGTGCCGTGCATGTCGCCCCACAGCTCGTAGGGTGGGTGAAAGCGGATCTCGTCGAGGCCCGCTTCCGCAAGCCGGCGCATGTTCTCGCGCCCGCCCGTGATCCCGGTGTAGAGGTGGGTGTGATGGTCCTCGCCGAACTCGTCTTTCAGCAGCGAGAGATAGCGACAGGTCCGATCGAGGGCCTCCTGTGGCTCGCCGCCGGTGATCGAGGTTCCGAGGGCGTCCATCCGGTGGGCCTCCTCGATCACGTCGCTGTCCTCGGTGACCTGGCGCTCGTTGGCGTAGACGTCGGTGACGTTCTTCCTGTTCTCGCCGAGCGGACAGTAAAAGCAGTCACGCTGGTCGCAGTAGCCGTAGACGAACAGCACCATCTTGCCGCCCTTGGCGCACTGTTCACAGCCCTTCGAGATCATTCGTTGGGGGTTCTCGGGGGCCGACGCTCAAAAGCCGCACGACTCCGCTCGGCGTGACGTCGCTCGCCGACTCCACTATCGTTCGAACCGTTCGCACGGAAAGCAGTTAACCCCGGATCGCGTACGGCCAGGCGATGCTGCTCGTGCTGTGTGTCGACCTCGACGACGATCTCGGCCGGAAGGCCGGCGTCGAGACGCCCGTCGTCGGCCGCGAGGCGGTCGAGCGCGCGGCGGTCGCGCTCGCCACCGCGGACCCGGAGGATTCGGACTCCAACGTCCTGTTCGAGGGCCTCCACATCCACGACGACATCACCGACGAGCGGATCGAGGTCGCGGCGGTCGCGGGCGTCGAGAGCGGCGGCGTCGCCGCCAACCGCCGCGTCGGCGAGGAGGTCGACACGATCCTCGCGGGGCTCGCCACCGGCGAGGACGTCCGCGCGCTGGTGGTCACCGACGGCGCGCAGGACGAGTCGGTGCTGCCGGTGATCCGGTCGCGGCTGCCGGTCGACGGGGTGCGCCGGGTGGTCGTTCGCCAGGCACAGAACCTCGAATCGATCTACTACACGATGAAGCAGGTTCTCGACGATCCCGAGACCCGCGGGACGATCCTCGTGCCCCTCGGCATCCTCCTGCTGATCTACCCGCTCGTGGAGCTCGCCGGCCGGCTCGGGGTCCCCGGCACGGCGGTGATCGGCGTCATCTCGGCGCTGCTCGGACTGTACGTCCTCTTTCGTGGCCTCGGACTCGAACGCGCGGTCGACGAGTCGGTCGCGCGCGCACGGAGTGGGCTGTACGCCGGTCGGGTCATGCTCATCACGTCGGTGGTGGCGCTCGCGCTGTTCGTCATCGGTGGCGTCAGCGGCATCAGAACGCTCGACGCCGCTCAAGCGGGAGCGGGAGCGCTGACGCCGGTCGACACCGCCGCGGCGTTCGTCGTCGGCGCGGTGCCGTGGGTCGCCGCGGCGGGGGTCACCAGCAGCGTCGGCCGGATCACCGACACGTATCTCGCCGAACGGTTCCGGTGGCGCTATCTCAACGCCCCCTTCTACGTGCTCGCGATCGCGGCCGTCCTCCACGGCGTTGGAGCCTACCTGCTCGGCGATGTCGGCCTCTCGTACATGGCGGTCGCACTCACTGTCGGGACGCTGCTCGGGCTCGTGAGCACGCTTGCGTTCGCCATCGCCGAGTCGCGTTCGCCGAGCGTGCCCGAGCCCGCTTGACGCACCCACTTTTTGCTGTGCTACGAGACGGCTTCTTCGCGCGGCTTCGCCGCGCGAACGGTCCGCGGGACCTTCGGTCCCGCGCTACTCACGAGAACTCCGGTCGCTCGCCCTCGATCCGCCGAGGGACCGCACCGCCGAAGCCCTCAGCCACTCGCTCAGTACTCACGGGTCGCTTCGCTCCCCGTTCGTTGGCGGCGCTCACTACGTTCGCGCCGCCCACCGCTCGCGCCGTCGCCCTTCATCCACCAGGAGAGCGAGCTCTCCTGAGCCTCGGCTCGCTCCGCTCGTCGAGACGCCAGGTCCGCACTGCAACCGCCAGCCGCGGCCGCCGGCCGCAACCGTTCACCGCTCCCGGACGACCACGAACTCCGCCAGATCGCGGAGGTACTCCTCGGCCTGCTCGTCGTCGATCGGGACCGAATCGAGCGCCGCGAGCGCGTCGTCGGCGGTCCGGCGCGCGAGGTCGTTCGCCTCCTCGGCCGTGAGATCGGTGACCTCGACGAGCGAGGGCCGATCCATCGCGCTGTCCTGGCCCGTCGGCTTCCCGAGGTCGTCGGCGTCGGCGGTCGCGTCGAGCACGTCGTCGCGGATCTGGAAGGCGACCCCGACGCCCTCGGCGTACGCTCCGAACGCCTCCACCGTGGCTGCGTCGGCGTCGGCCGCGACCGCGCCCAACTGGGCCGCCGCACGAAACAGCGCCCCCGTCTTCCGACGGGCGAGTTCCATGTACTCCCCCTGGGTGGTGGGCCGCGCGACGAGTTCGGTCGCCTCGCCCTCGCCGAGTTCGACCATCGCCTCGCTCACGACCTCCATCGCGCGCTCGTCGGCCGCAAACAGCGCGAACGCCTCGCCGAGCAGTCCATCCGAGGCGATCAGCGCCGGGCCGTGACCGAACGCCGCCCACGCGCTCGCGGTCCCGCGACGGACATCGGAGTCGTCGATGACGTCGTCGACCACGAGCGAGGCGTTGTGGACGAGTTCGATCCCGACCGCGAAATCGACCGCCGCGCTCGCCGGCTCGCCGGCGGCCTCACAGGCCAGTACCGCAACTGTGGGCCGGACGCGCTTGCCCCCCGAGAGCGCGACGTGTTCGAGCTGGGCAGCGAGCTCGTCGGGCTCGGACGCCGCGCAGACGGCTTCGAGGCGCTCCTCGACCATCGTCCGCCGGCGTTCGAGGTACTCCATTACTCGATCTTGAGACCCGGCGTGAAAGTACGTGACGGTCCGTCTCGACCGCTCGCTCCGTCCCGGTGTGTCAGTTCGTCAGCCGACGAGGGTTTAACCCCGATGGGGAACCTAACGGGAACCGATGGCACAGCAGACCGCCCGTATCGTGACGGACGAGGCCGTGATGGGCGGGGAGCCGCGCATCGAGGGCCACCGCATCAGCGTCCGTCAGGTCGCCGATTGGGTCGAGAAGGGCGACCTGTCGGCGAAAACCGTCGCCGACCGCTACGCCCTCGACATCGCGGATGTCTACCGCGCGCTGACGTACTACCACGAACACCCTGACGAGATGACCGCGGTGCGCCGCCGCCGTCGGGAGCAGATACGCGCCGCACGGAAGCGCGGGATGAAGACGCTCGGCGAACTCCGCGAGGAGGCAGCCGAGGCCGACGACGAGTGAATGGCCTACCGGGTCCTCTGTGACGAGAACGTCGACCCACAGACAGTCCAGTATCTGGGACGCGATGGCCACGAGGCGGCACACGTCGGTACAGCGCTCCCGCTGAGCGTGGGCGACGACGAAATCGCGGCACACGCCCGGGAAAACGGGTACGTGGTCCTCACCAACGATACCGACTTCCTCGGCCCGTCGGTGTATCCGGACGTGACGGTGCTGCTGTACACGGACCACCGGGCGTCGGCGCACGAACTCGCAGCGATGGTCTCGGAGCTCACAACGTACTATCCCTCGCAGGACGACTTGCCGCGCGAGAACTACCCCTCGGGGAAGACGGACTGAACCGCCCCCGCGGCCCTCCCAGCAATCGATGGGTTCGCCGGAAACTACCGAAACGACCCACAACCGACCCGATCAGACTTCGGGCGGCTCGCCGCCGAACGCCTCGATCAGCGCGGGCACCACGTCGAAGAGGTCGTCGACGATCCCGTAGTCCGCGAGGTCGTAGATCGGCGCGTTCGGGTCGGTGTTGATCGCGACGATCGTCTCCGCGCCCTTCATCCCGGCGACGTGCTGGACAGCGCCGGAGATTCCGATCGCGATGTAGACCTCGGGCGTGACCTGCTTCCCCGACTGACCGACCTGACGGTTCTTCGGGAGCCACCCGTTGTCGACGATCGGGCGCGACGAGGACAGCGTCGCGTCGAGCGTGTCCGCGAGCGCCTCGACCAGCGCGATGTTCTCCTCCTCCTCGATCCCCCGGCCGACCGAGACCAGCACCTCGGCCTCGGTGATGTCGACGTCCCCGCCGCCGACCTCCTGAAAGCCCGTCACCGTCGAACGCACCGCCGACTCGTCGATCTCGGCGTCGAACTCCCGAACGTCGGCCCCGTTGGTGCCCTCGGCGGGCGGCCACTCGCCGGGCCGGACCGTCACGGCGGCGCGGTCGGCGTCGACTTCGACTACCGTTTCGACCTTCGAGCCGTACTTCTCGCGAGTCACCGACAGGACGCCGTCGCTCTCGATGTCGATCGCGTCGGTCACGAGCGGGAGCGAGAGTCGGTTGGCGACCGCGGGCGCGTAATCCAGCCCGTTGACCGAGTTCGGCATGAGCAGGACATCCGGTTCGACCTCGTCGTAGAGCGCGGCGACCGCCTGGGTGTAGACATCGTGGTTGAACTCCTCGCCTTCGTCGACCGTGTGGACGACGTCGACGCCCTCGCGGTCGAGCCGATCGGCGAATTCCCCTACTTCGCCGCCGATCACGGCGAGGTGGAGGTCGCCATCGGTGGCGTCGGCGAGTTCGCGACCCGCGGTGGCGAGTTCGAAGCTCACGTCACGCAGCTCGCCGCGGCGGTGTTCGGCGATGGCGAGCACGCTCATCCCTCGACCACCCCCTTGTCGCGGAGGAGATCAGCCAACTGGTCGGCCTCCTCGTCGGGACTGCCCTCGAACACCGTCGCGTCGCTCTCGGTTTCGGGCTCGTAGAGCTGGGTGAGCGTGATCGGACTCTCGGTCACCGATGCGTCGAGGCCGATGTCCGCGAGGTCCTCGGGCGCGATCTCCTTCGATTGGGCCTGACGGATTCCCCGCAGGCTGGCGTAGCGGGGCTCGTTGATCCCGGTCTGAATGGTGAGCACCGCGGGGAGTTCGACGTCGGTCAGCTCCTCGACGCCGCCTTCGAGTTCGCGGTGAACCGAGGCGACGTCGCCACCGGGTTCGAGATCGAGATCGTTGACGACCGCGGCCCACTCGAAGCCGATCTCGTCGGCGAGCGAGACGCCGGTGGCCCCGAAGGCGTCGTCGTTCGACTGGACGCCCGCGAGCACGAGGTCGGGGTCTTCGTCCTCGGCGACCGCCGCGAGGATATCGGCCTTGGTCTCGACGCCGAGCTGTCCTTCCCCTTCGAGCGCGTCGTCCCAGACCCGGATCGCGCGGTCGACGCCCTTCGCGAGCCCCATCCGGATGGTCTCCTCGCTCCGCTCGGGGCCGATCGTGACCGAGACGACCTCGACGTCCTCACCCGCCTCCTGGAGCTGGACGCCCGCCTCGATGGCGTAGTCGTCCCACTCGTTGAGGTCGTAGTCGAGGTATTGCTCGGCGACTGCCAACCCATCAATCTCGAAGTCGTCCTCGACCTCGGCCACCTCGGTTACCGCGATGAGGATCTTCATCGGGCGGGAGTCGCCGCCCGCGAATGTTAACGGTTCCGAAAGCGTCAAACCCTCTCATCGTCGCGATCGGGCAGGCTGATGAGGTTCTCCCGGCCGATCCGGAGCTTCTCGATTCTGCCCGTATCGTCCATCGCCGACAGGAGCTGGGACACCTTCGCGTTCGACCAGCCGGTCTCGTCGACGATCGAGGCCTGCTTCATCCGACCGTCGTTGTGTTCGAGGAGTCGCTCGACGCGCTCCTCGTCGGAGAGGAGTTCGTCGTCGGGCGGTTCGCTCGCGGTCGTCTCGGGTTCTACTGTCGATCCCGCACCCGCCGTGGCTGGCGTCGCTTCGGGATCGGCGTCGGCCGTGTCGGGTGCGCGGGGCGTGCTTCCGTCCGCCGACCGTCCATCGTCGTCCGGCTCGCGTCGCGTCCACGTGTACATCCCGACGATCACGATCCCTGCCCCGAGCACGACCGCTCCCGCGCCGAACACGAGCGGCGGCACCGACGCGAGCGGCCCCGGACCGTCGGCGTTGCCGTCGCTTCCGCCGTTTCCGTCGTTCCCGCTTCCGTCGTCGGTACCGTTGGCGCTCGGTGACCGGATCGGCGGACCGCTGCGCTCGTAGATCACCCGTGGTTCTCCCGGTTCGAACGATTCCGGGCCGTTCCACCGGAGCGTACGATTCGTGTAGCCGATCGGCGAGGTGTCGATGGTGTACCCCCGCGGGGTTTCGACGAGCAGCGTCTGCCCGTCGGTGAGGTGGGGAAGCCACGTGCCTCGGGTGGTGTTGAACGCGTCGCCGACGACGAGTCGGTCGCCGCTCTGCCGCGCGAACGCCGTCCACGTGAACCCGACGACCAGCCGTCCGGTGCCGTTGTCGCTCCCGTTCTCGCCGACGATAGTCGCGTTCCGTCCGGTCGCCGTGACGTTCATCGGGCGGCCGGTCGCGTTGGTCGCCGCGGCCGCCGCCTGCTCGAACGTCGCCACTTCGACGCCGGCCCGTCCCTCCTCGAACTCCCGTGCGAGCGCTCTGAACGCCGCGGTGTCGTTCCTGTCGCGGAGAGTGAACTCGGTCACGATCCGGAACCGTGCGTCGCCGTCCGGGCGCGGCTGGATGGTGATCGTCGTGGTAGCCTCGGTGCTGTTCGCCGCCTCGCCCGCGTCCGTCCCGGGCTGGCCGAGCGCGACCGCCGGCCCGACGGCGGCGACGACGAGGAGCGCGCACAGCACCGCCCGAAGGCGCATGCCGAACCCTCCTCGGGCCGACACGAAAACCCTTTTCATCCCCTGGACGCCCGTGGATGGCGAGTTTCGACGGCGGTTTCGCCGGGGATTTAATACTCCCAGGGACGGAGGATCCACGCAATGCGCCGTGCGCTCGCGCTCGCGCTCGCACTCTGCTGTGTCCTCGCGCCGGTCGCGCTCGGGGCTCCGGCCTCGCGGCCGACGGACGGAGCACCCGTCGGCTCGGCCGCACCGCAGCCGGCGACCGACACGACCTCGTTCCTCCGGGCCTCGTCCGGCTCGATCGAGACCGCGGCGCACCGGGATGCCGCGATCGACGTGTCGGGGACGCTCGCGATCGAGACCACGCGCCTCGACGGGCGGTTCCGACGGCAGGTCCTCGACGAGCGGTTCTCGGCCACCGACTCCGTGGCGGCTCGCCGCGAGCGGATCGAGGCGGTCGCCACCCGCATCGACGCGCGGATCGCGACGCTCACCGAGCGCCAGGCCACGACGGTCACGGCGTACAACAACGGTTCGCTGTCCGGCCACGAGTTCCTCCGCGATCTCGCCCGCATCGACGCCACGGCCGCCCGGATCGAGGCGTCGGTCGGTCGTCTCGCCGAGCTCGCGGACCAGTCGTCGATCGCGGGCCTGCCGGCGGACAGCTGGGCGCGGAACCGGGCGCTCCGCCTCGATCCGCTCCGTGGTCCGGTCCGCACGCGTATCGCCAGTGCGCTCCGGGGCGAGAACACGGTTCCCGTCGACGACGACCTCCCCTCCGGCGTCGCCGCGGTCGGCACGGCCCGCGAGGAGCGTCTCGCGCCGCTGCTGGTGTACGTCGAGACGACGCCCGACGGGGTCGTGCTCGCGACCGTCGACGACGAACAGTACTACCGCGAGGCGTACCTGCCTGGCGAGCGAAACGCCACCGGGGACGGCGTCGGCAACGCTACCGACGTGCGCGACCGGCGCGCGGCGCTGTACCCGTGGGCCGAGAACAACTCCGAGTTCAAGAGTCAACGCACCGTCCAGCGTGCGGGCATCTCGCGCTTCCGGTTCTCGCACGATCACGGCCGACTCACGGCGTATCTCGATCAGGATTCGGGCGAGGTGTTCGCCGAACACCAGCGAAAGACCCTCTCGCGACTGCCGACGGCAGCGCCGGTGAACACCAGCGACGAAAGTCGACGGCTCGTCGTCAACCGCACCCACCCGTCCGGCCCGATGGAAGTCTCGCTCACTTCCGAGAGCGGCACACCGCTCGACGGCACCGTCAGAATCGGCAACCGCTCGATCGGCGACACCGGCCGTGACGGTCGGCTGTGGACGGTCGCCCCGCGCGGGAACGTCACGATCACCGCGCGCGTGAACGGTTCGACCATGCGGATCGAGACGAGCGCCGCCGTGGCGAACCGGACGAGACTCGCCACCCCCGTATCGCCGTAGCCACCTACACGGGCGAATATTGAAGTACGAAACCGTGACCACCGCGTGGCGTGTCACGCCGTGCAGTCGCCCCGGTGGTCGGCGTCGTCCTCATGCTCGCCGTCATGGTTGCCCTCGCCGGCGTCGTCGGGGTCGGCGGGCAGACGGAGGACGTGCCGACGGCCACGATCACTGCCGAATCCAAAGACGATAGAAATGAGATATTTCTCACACACCGAAGCGGCAATACGCTCGATGTGACTCAACTCACCGTCCGAATCTTCGTCGACGGAAAACCACTCGAACACCAACCTGACGTTCCGTTTTTTAGTGAAACGGGGTTCGTGCATGGAACGACGGGGCCGTTTCATCCGGACAATGACCACCAGTGGACCGCCGGTGAAACTGCCCGTTTCGAAATCGCCAGTACGACGAACTCACCACAACCGAAAGCGGGGTCACGTGTGACTGTAAAAATCTACACCAACGGAACGGTGGTTGCGACGGCGCGAGTGTAGTAGTGCTGTCGCTGATCGGGAACCCGTCCGAAGTCGCGGAGCGGTGGCGCGCGGGAGCGCGCTTCGCGCGCGACTCGTGCGAGGGATGAGTGAGCGACCGTGGGGAGCGAGCGAATCAGCTGGGGAGGGTGTGGCTTGCGGTCTCTCGTTTGCGTCGGGAGAAGGACGGACGAATCAGCACCGAGGTCGTCATCTCCAATCAATGAGTCATAACGACACTCGACTGATCCACCTACTCGGGAGCGTGAGCGATCGTCGTGATCGCCCGCGGGCTGCCGGGTCGCGCCTGCTGGATGTGGTGTTCGAACCGTTCGAACCCGGCGGCGTCGAACATCCGGTCGGCCTCCTCTTCGTCGTAAAACAGCATGATCGCGTCGGCGACCCGTTCGAACACCGAGGAATCCGGCGCGTCGGGGCCGACCACGAGCACGCCGCCGCCGGGCGCGACCACCCGGCGGAACTCACGAAGAGCGGCGACCGGGTCGGGCCAGTACTCGATCGAGCCCGACGACCAGACCGCGTCGAAGGCGTCGTCGGCGAAGGGAAGCCGCTCGGCGTCGCCACGGTAGAACCGTATCTGGTCGGTCTTCCCGAACTTCGCCCACGCGCGTTCGAGCTGGTGACGGCTCTGATCGAGCCCGTGGACTCGCTCCGTGCGTTCGAGCAGCCCCTCCGTGGCGAAGCCCGTGCCACAGCCCACGTCGAGCACCCGGTCGTCCGCCTGAGGGTCGAGCAGCTCGATCGCTTCGGTCCGCATCGCCTCGTTCCAGACGAACGGATTGATCCCGTCGTAGACCCGCGAGAGGTACTTGTAGAACACCTGCGCCCGCGACTTGTTTTCGAGCACTCCCATTGTCGCCGGATTCGGCCGCTGTCGGCATAACTCTGGGGATGTTCTTCGATAAATCCGTCCGAGAACGACCGTGAAGCGACGAGACGACGAATCCCGAAGCAAACGAGACACCGCAAGCCACACCCTCCCCAGCCGATTCGCTCGGTCACTCCGTTCCCTCGCTCATCCCTCGCACGAGTCGCGCCTCCGGCGCTCCCGCGCGCCACCACTAGGCGTTGGAAGCGCGCGGTGTCGACGGTCGAACTCTCGATACGCCACCGACCGCCGGCGGTATTCGCAACTACCAAATAGGCGCTCGCACAAGGGCCGTCCAGACAACAACATGGCGAGGCCAGAGGTTCTCGACCGAATCCAGGCGGCCGAGCGCGAGGCCGAGGAGATCGTCGAATCCGCCGAGAACGACCGTGAGGAGCGCATCGCCGAGGCCGAGCGCGAGGCCGAGGAGATCCGCGAGTCCGCCCGTGAAGAGGCCAACGAACTCGAATCCGAGCGCCTCGATGCGGCGCGCGAGGAGATCGAGGCCGAGCGCGAGGCGATCCTCGAATCGGGTGCACAAGAGCGCGAACAGCTCGAATCGCGCGCGAGGGAGAACGTCGACGACGTGGCCGACTACGTCGTCGAGGAGTTCATCGAGGAAGTGCATGCTTAGGCCAGAGCGGATGAGCCGGGTGTCGATCACGGGCGCAAAGCGCGTGCTCGACGACGTGATCGAGACCACCCACGATCTCAACCTGCTCCACGTGACCGACTACGACGGCGCGTGGGAGGGGTTCGAGCCGGGTGACCCGATCGCCGGCGCGGACGAGGCCGCCGAACGCCTCGTCACCGTGCGCTCGCTCGAATCGATCCTCGACATCGAGGATCGCGACGCACCGAGCGGGGGCGTCGACACCGACGACCTCGCCGACCGACTCGAACGCGTCCGCGGGGCGGTCAACGACTACGACGATCGACGCGGCGACCTCCGCGACGAACGCCGTGCACTCGACGAGCGCGCCGACGCGATGGCCCCGCTCTCGACGCTCGGGATCGACCTCGACCTCCTCTCCGGCTACGACTCGCTCGAAACCAGCGTCGGCGAGGGCGACGAGCGAGCGGTCAGGGACGCACTCGACGCCGCCGACGACGTCGATCGCTACGAGACGTTCGCCGAGGACGGCGTTATCGCGGTGTTCGCCCACCCGACGTCGGGATCGAGCGACGTACTCGAAGACACCCTGGTCGGCGCGGAGTTCGCGGCGATCGAGGTCCCCGACGCCGAGCAGAGCCCCGCAGCGTACCTCGACGGCCTCGACGAGCGCCGTGCGGAGCTCGATCGCGAGATCGAGTCCGTCGAGGCCGACCTCGACGACCTCCGCGCCGAACACGGCGACTTCCTGCTCGCAGCCGAGGAACGGCTGACCATCGAGGTCGAGAAGCGCGAGATCCCGCTCGCCTTTGCAACCACGAAGAACGCGTTCGTGGCCGAGGGCTGGCTGCCGACCGAGGGATTCGTCGACCTCGCGGAGGCGCTCGAAGCCAGCGTCGGCGAGCACTGCGAGGTCGAGGAGCTCGAACGTGCCGCCTACGACAGCAGCGGCCAGGTCGCCGACCGCGAACCGACCGGCCCGACCGAACCCGGTGTGGGCGACCCCGAAACCGCCGCGGACGGCAGTGGGAACGCCGACGAGCAGTCGAGCGGGCTCCAGTCACTGGACGACGACGGCGACTCGGACGAGAGCCGGCTCGAAGCGGATGGGGGTGAGCACGCCGAAGGCGTGCGATCCTCGTCGGTCGAGCGAAGCGAGTCCGACGGCGGTGAGCGCGAGCGCAGCGAGCGCGAGTCTCGTCGGGGCGCGGAGCGGTCCGACGGCGGGACCGAAACCAGAATGGCCGACGGTGAGCCGCCGGTGGTCCAGGAGAACCCGCGCGGCGTGCGGCCGTTCGAACTCCTGACGAAGGCGGTCGGCCGACCGTCGTACGCCGAGTTCGATCCGACGATCATCCTGTTCCTGACGTTCCCGCTGATGTTCGGGTTCATGATCGGCGACGTCGGCTACGGGCTGATCTACACCGGGATCGGCTACTGGGTGTACTCCAGCTTCGACTCCGATACGTTCCAGCGGTTCGGCGCGGTCGCGCTCGCGGCCGGCATCTCGACGACCGTGTTCGGCGTGCTCTACGGCGAGATCTTCGGACTCCATCTGGTTTCGGCGTACCTCTGGGAGGGCGTCGTCGGCCTCTCGCACGCGCCGATCGAGAAGGGACTCTCGCCCGCGACCAGCTACTGGGCCCGGACGTGGTTCGTCGTCACCGCGCTGTTCGGGATCCTCCATCTCAATCTCGCGTGGATCTTCGAGTTCATCGAGGAGTACAGCTTCCACGGGTTCGCCGACGCGCTGAAGGAGACCGGCTCGTGGCTGCTGGCGCTGAATGGGCTCTGGCTGTTCATCTTCAGCCGGCTGTTCGACGGCTCGAAGCCCGATCTCCTCTTCGAGGTGTTCAGCAGCGGTGACGTGGCGGCGTTCGAGCTCGGCTTCACCGGCTTCCCGGCGTGGGTCGGGATCGTCGGCGGCGTTGCGTTCTTCGCCGGTCTCGGGCTGTTGGCCGTCGGTCCAACCCACGAGCTCGTCGAGGCGCACCAGGTGCTCGCACACGTGCTATCCTACCTCCGGATCGCCGCCGTGTTGCTGGCGAAAGCGGGGATGGCCTTCGCGGTCAACCTGCTCGTGCTCGGGGTGTACGTCACCGAGGGCGAGTACCACTTCATCTACGATCCCCACCACATCCCGGCGGATGCGGAGCTGCTCGGTGCGCTCGGGACGGGACTGATCCACGGCGGGCCGGTGTCGATCCTGCTCGCCGTCGCCGTCCTGCTGGTGGGCCACCTCGTCGTCCTCCTGCTCGGGATCACCTCGGCGGGGATCCAGTCGATCCGGCTGGAGTACTTCGAGTTCTTCTCGAAGTTCTACGAGGGCAGCGGGGCCGCCTACGAGCCGTTCGGGTACGCCCGTCGGTTCACCGCCGACGAGTAACTCGATCCGCCGAACCGACGAGTCGTTTCACCGATCGTTTCAACCATCGGACAGCCACAGGCCACGGATCCAGCGCGTCTCTCGACCGATTTAGGAAGTTTTATGGCCGCTTCGGGGCCAACTCACGCCCGTCGGAAGACCAAGCCAAACGGAATCTCAACCAATGCTCGAACTCATTCCAGCACTGACGGAACTCGTACTGCAGCAGGGTGGTCCTGCGATCGGCAACCAGGGTATGGCGGCGCTCGCGGTCGGGCTCGGTGCGCTCGGGACCGGCCTCGCCCAGCGATCGATCGGTGCGGCGGCGGTCGGTGCCGTCGCCGAGGACGACGACATGTTCGTCCAGGCGCTGATCTTCACCGCCCTGCCGGAGACGCTCATCATCATCGCGTTCGTCACCCTCTTCATCGCAACGTAACCTCTCGCCTTTTCACCCACAATGAGTCTCGATACGGTTGCGGAGGACATCAAAGACGACGCGAGGGACCGGGCCGAACGCATCCGGAACGAGGCCGACGAGCGCGCCGAGGCGATCGTCGCCGAGGCCGAGGCCGACGCCGAGGAGATCCGCGCCGAGCGCGAGCGCGAGATCGAACGGCGGATCGAACAGGAGCGCGAGCAGAAACTCTCCAGTGCGAAGCTGGAGGCCAAACAGAAACGTCTCGAAGGTCGCCGCATCGTCCTCGAAGAGACGCGCGAGGAAGCGGAGTCCCGCGTCGCCGGCCTCTCCGGCGAGCGACGCGAGGAACTCACGCGCGAGCTCCTCGACGACGCCGCCGACGAGTTCGCGGCCGGCAACACGGTGCGGATCTCGGGGCGGGCCGACGACGCCGACCTGCTCGAATCGCTCGTCGCGGAGTACGACGGGTTCGAGTACGCCGGCGAGGTCGAGTGTCTCGGCGGCGTGGTCGCCGAGAGCGACGCCTCGCGGGTGCGGGTGAACAACACGTTCGACTCGGTGCTCGATGGCGTCTGGGAGGATCGCCTCCAGGAAATCAGCACGCGACTGTTCGAGCAATGAGCGTTCGATCGGGCTCGGGCGAGTCGAACTACGAGTACGTCATCGCACGCGTCCGCTCGCGCCGGTCGCGGCTGTTCGACGAGGACGACTACCGGAAGCTGATCCGGATGGGGCCGAGCGAGATCGCGCGGTTCATGGAGGAGAGCGAGTACGAGGAGGAGATGAACGCGCTCGGAAGCCGGCACTCCGGCGTGGATCTCATCGAGAACGCGCTCCACCGCAACCTCGCGAACCATTTCGACGACCTCCTCCGGTTCGCCGACGGGACGCTCTACGACTACATCGCGCGCTACCTCCGGCAGTTCGACGCGTGGAACATCAAGACCGTGCTTCGGGGGCTGTACTCGGAGGCCGACCGCGAGGCGATCGAGGTCGACCTGATCAGGGCCGGCGAGTTCAGCGACGAACGCATCGATCGACTGCTGGGGGCTGGCTCGATCGAGGAGGTCGTCACGCTGCTCGACGACACCCTGTTCGGCGAGCCGCTCGCGAACGCCTACGGGGAGTACGAGGAGCGCTCGCTGCTCGTCCCGCTCGAAAACGCGGTCGATCGGGCGTTCTACGAGGCGCTCACTGATGGGCTGCCGAACGAGCCGGATCGGGCGACTCAGCTGTACGTCGATTTCCTCGAAAGCGAGATCGACTTCCGGAACGTCCGGAACGCGCTCCGGCTCTCGCGGAGCGGTGCGGAGATGGATCCCGCCGAGTACTACATCTCGGGCGGGCGGCTGTTCGACGCGGACGAGATCAGCCAGCTCGTCACCAACACCGACGAGCTGGTCGCGCGGCTGCGCGAGAGCCCCTACGGCGACGACCTCGACGCCGCACTCAGCGAACTCGACACCGCCGAGAGCCTGCGTGGGTTCGAGCGCGCGCTCGACGCCGCTCTTCTGGAGTACTCCCACGGTCTCTCGAACCGGCACCCGCTGTCGGTCTGTCCGGTGTTCGCGTTCGTGCTCGCGAAGATGCGCGAGATCGAGAACGTCCGGGCGATCGCCCGGGGCAAGGAGGCGGGGCTCGATCCCGAAACCATCGAGGACGAACTGGTGATCCTATGACCGACAGGCCGAAACCGACGGGGACCGACTACCCCACAGTGAGCCAGCCATGAGCCAGGAGATCGCGGTCGTCGGGAGTCAGGAGTTCACGACGGGCTTTCGGCTCGCGGGCGTCCGGAAGTTCGAGAACGTGCCCGACGACGAGAAGGACGCATCGCTCGACGGCGCGGTCGAGCGGGTGTTCGCGGACGACGACGTCGGGATCGTGGTGATGGCCGAGGCGGACATGGAGCATCTCTCGCGCGACGTGCGACAGGACGCCGAAGGCAGCATCGAGCCCACGCTGGTGACGCTCGGCGGCGAGGGGGCCGGCAGCGGCGGGCTGCGGGGACAGATCAAACGCGCCATCGGCATCGACTTGATGGACGACGACTAACAACTATGAGTCAAGCAACGGAGACACAGGTCACGGAGGACGGTACGATCGCGAGCGTGAGCGGCCCCGTCGTGGTCGCCACGGACCTCGGAGCCCGGATGAACGACGTGGTGTACGTCGGCGACGAAGGGCTGATGGGCGAGGTCATCGAGATCGAGGGCAATCGGACGACGATCCAGGTGTACGAGGAGACCTCGAACGTCGCGCCTGGCGAACCCGTCGCGAACACCGGGGAGCCGCTCTCGGTGGATCTCGGGCCCGGCATGCTCTACTCGATCTACGACGGCGTTCAGCGCCCGCTGGACGTGCTCGAAGATCAGATGGGTGCGTTCCTCGACCGCGGTGTGGACGCGCCGGGGATCGACCTCGAAGCGGAATGGGAGTTCACGCCCACCGTCGAGGAGGGCGACGAGATCGGGGCCGGCGACGTCGTCGGCACAGTACCCGAAACCGAGAGCATCGAACACCGGGTGCTGGTTCCGCCGAACTACGAGGGTGGCGAGGTCACGCAAATCGAGGAGGGCGAGTTCACCGTCGAGGAACCAGTGGTGGAGATCGACTCCGGCGAGGAGGTCACGATGCACCAGGAGTGGCCGGTGCGCGAGGCCCGTCCTACCGTGGACAAGGAGACGCCGACCACGCCCTTGGTCACTGGTCAGCGCGTGCAGGACGGACTCTTCCCGCTCGCGAAGGGCGGGACGGCGGCGATCCCCGGACCCTTCGGGAGCGGGAAGACGGTCACCCAGCAGAGCCTCGCGAAGTTCGCCGACGCCGACATCGTGGTGTACATCGGCTGTGGTGAACGGGGCAACGAGATGACCGAGGTGATCGACGACTTCCCCGAACTCGAAGACCCCAATACGGGGAAGCCGCTGATGAGCCGCACGTGCTTGATCGCCAACACCTCGAACATGCCGGTGGCGGCGCGGGAATCCTGTGTGTACACGGGCATCACCATCGCGGAGTACTACCGCGACATGGGGTACGACGTGGCGCTGATGGCCGATTCCACGTCGCGATGGGCCGAGGCGATGCGGGAGATTTCGAGCCGGCTGGAGGAGATGCCTGGCGAGGAGGGCTACCCCGCCTACCTCGCGGCGCGTCTCTCCGAGTTCTACGAGCGCGCGGGCTACTTCCAGAACATCAACGGCTCGGAAGGCTCGATCTCGGTCGTCGGCGCGGTCAGCCCACCGGGCGGGGACTTCTCCGAGCCGGTGACCCAGAACACTCTCCGGATCGTGAAGACGTTCTGGGCGCTCGACAACGACCTCGCCGAACGCCGGCACTTCCCCGCGATCAACTGGGACGAGTCGTACTCGCTGTATCGCGACCAGCTCGACCCGTGGTTCGAGGAGAACGTCGCGAGCGACTGGCCGGACGTCCGCCAGTGGGCGATCGACACGCTGGACGAGGAGAGCGAGCTCCAGGAGATCGTCCAGCTGGTCGGCGAGGACGCGCTGCCCGACGACCAGCAGCTCACCCTCGAGATCGCGCGCTACCTCCGTGAGGCCTTCCTCCAGCAGAACGCGCTCGACGACGTCGACGCGTACTGCTCGCCGGAGAAGACCTACCTCATCATGGGCGCGATCAAGACCTACAACGACGAGGCGTTCGCGGCGCTCGACGCCGGCGTGCCGGTCGAGGAGATCACCGATATCGACGCCGCACCGCGGCTGAATCGGATCGGCACGACCGCCGAGTACGAGGAGTTCATCGACGACGTCGAGGACAGCATCGAGAGCCAGCTCCGAGAGAAATACTAGACTACTACAGCCATGAAAGAATATCAAACGATCGAGGAGATCAGCGGGCCGCTGGTGTTCGTCGAGATCGACGAACCGGTGGGGTACGACGAGATCGTCGAGATCGAACTGCCGAACGGCGACCAGAAGCGCGGCCAGGTGCTCGAGTCGAGCGAGGAGTTCGCCTCGATCCAGGTGTTCGAGGGGACCGGCAGCATCAATCGTGATGCCTCGGTCCGGTTCCTCGGCGAGACGATGAAGATGCCCGTCACCGAGGACCTCCTCGGCAGAGTCCTGGACGGCTCGGGCCGCCCGATCGACGACGGTCCCGAGATCGTGCCCGACGAGCGTCAGGACATCGTGGGCGCGGCGATCAACCCCACGGCGCGGGAGTACCCCGAGGAGTTCATCCAGACTGGCGTGTCGGCGATCGACGGGATGAACACGCTCGTGCGAGGTCAGAAGCTCCCGATCTTCTCCGGGTCGGGGCTGCCACACAACGACCTCGCGCTCCAGATCGCGCGCCAGGCGTCGGTGCCCGAGGAGGAGGCAGACGCCGGCGACGAAGCCGACGACACCGACGTCGAGACCGCGTCGGACGAGGGCTCGGAGTTCGCGGTGGTGTTCGCGGCGATGGGGATCACCGCCGAGGAGTCGAACGAGTTCCTCGCGGACTTCGAGCGCACGGGCGCGCTCGAACGCTCGGTGGTCTTTGCGAACCTCGCCGACGACCCGGCGGTCGAACGCCAGATCACCCCGCGACTCGCGCTCACCACGGCGGAGTACCTCGCGTTCGAGAAGGGGTATCACGTGCTGGTGATCCTCACCGACATGACCAACTACTGTGAGGCGCTGCGCCAGATCGGCGCGGCGCGCGAGGAGGTGCCCGGCCGGCGTGGGTATCCCGGGTACATGTACACCGACCTCGCCCAGCTCTACGAGCGCGCGGGCCGGATCAAGGGCCGCGAGGGGTCGGTGACCCAGATCCCGATCCTGACGATGCCGGGCGACGACGACACCCACCCGATCCCCGACCTGACCGGCTACATCACCGAGGGCCAGATCATGATGGATCGGGACCTCAACAGTCAGGGTGTGCAGCCGCCGGTCAACGTCCTCCCCAGCCTCTCGCGGCTGATGGACGACGGGATCGGTGAGGGCCTCACGCGAGCGGACCACGGCGACGTTTCGGACCAGCTCTACGCGGCCTACGCGGAGGGTGAGGACCTGCGGGATCTCGTGAACATCGTGGGTCGGGAGGCGCTCTCCGAGCGGGACAACCTGTACCTCGACCTCGCCGACCGGTTCGAGAACGAGTTCGTCGACCAGGGCTTCGACACCAACCGCGAGATCGAGGAGACCCTCGACATCGGCTGGGAGCTGCTATCGACCCTGCCCAAGACGGAGCTCAACCGGATCGACGAGGACCTCATCGAGGAGCACTACCGCGAGGACGTCGCGACCGAGGCCGGCGACGAAAGCGCGGCGGACGAAGAGAGCGAGGAGCAGACCGCGGAGGCCGAGGCTTAAGAGCCTCGCCCCGTTAAGAGAACGAAATGGCCACCGACGTCAAGCCCACGCGGAAGAACCTGATGGCGATCGAGGACCGCATCGAGCTCTCCGAGCGCGGTCACGACACGCTCGAACAGAAACGCGACGGGCTGATCATGGAGTTCATGGACATCCTCGACCAGGCCCAGGACGTGCGTTCGGGCCTCTCGGAGGACTACGAGGACGCCCAGGAGGCCATCGACATCGCGCGCGCGATGGACGGCGACCTCGAAGTTCGCGGGGCGGCGGCGGCGCTCGAAACCCACCCCGAGATCACGCTCCAGTCGCACAACATCATGGGCGTGGTCGTCCCGCAGATCGAGTCCTCGAAGGTCAAGAAGGACCTCGGAGAGCGCGGCTACGGCGTGATGGGCACGAGTGCCCGGATCGACGAGGCCGCCGACGCCTACGAGGACCTGATCGAGTCGATCATCCTCGCGGCCGAGGTCGAGACCGCGATGAAGAAGATGCTCCACGAGATCGAGACCACCAAGCGCCGGGTCAACGCCCTCGAGTTCAAGCTCCTGCCCGAACTCAAGGAGAACCAGGAGTACATCGAGCAGAAGCTCGAAGAGCAGGAGCGCGAGGAGATCTTCCGGATGAAGAAGATCAAAGACAAGAAGGAGGAAGACGAGCGCGAGGCCCGCGAGACGGCCGAAACCGAAGCCAACGAACGGCCCGAGGGCGAAGTCGCGGTGACCTCTGACTGACCACCTCCACTTTTTTACTTCGTCGGATGTCCTCGCGCGCCGGAGGCGCGCTGCGGGCACCACTCACTTCTCACGGGCGGCGCGAGGCGGCTTCGCCGCCTCGAACTCGCGGCGCGTAGCGCCGCGCATGGCCCGTTCGCATGGTCAGCGAGACGGCTCCGCCGTCTCGCTCGACTCGCAAAACCCTGTCTCCGTGAGCGAAGCGAACGGAGGCTCGGAAGGCGAGCGAAGCGAGTCTTCCGGTGGACGAAAAACACCCGCTCGCTCGGCTTCGCCTCGCTCGCGGTGGGATTGCTGGCACTTTTCGCGACCGCAACCACACCGCCATCACTGGCCGACTTTTTCACTATCGCCGTCCTTTCTCATGCATGGACTGTCCCGACTGCAACAGCGAGGTCGTCGCGTTCGCGGTCCCCGACGACTGCCGCGAGTTCGTGCCTGGCGACGAAACGGGGGTCGCGCTGTGTACGCACTGCCTCGCGCTCCATCCGGCTCCGACAGCGGACTCGGAAGCCGGCACGAACTCGGAGGCCGATTTCACTGCCGTGAGTCCCGACTTCCCGACGAACGAGGCAGCGGTGCCGATGGCGCTCGCGGTCGGGTTGCTCGACTCGCTCGCGGTCTATCGATCTGAGGCCGAAGCGCTGCTCGAACGGGTCGAGCGCGCCGGTGCGGACCCACTACTGGTTCTCGATCGTCTCGCCGCCGATCCCGACCTCGATCCGGGGGTGGACCTCGATCGTCGTCGTCGACAGCTCGAAAGCGTCCGCGAGTGAAGTGGGCGTAGCGAGCGCTGATCGGAACCCGGACCGAATCAGGGCTGCTTGACGGCCGAGGCGATCCGCTGGACGAGCGACTGGGTCGTGCGCGGATCGTCGGTCACCTCGTACTCGCGTTCGAGGCTCCCGTCGGTCCCCGCACTCAGGATACGGAGGTCGTCGCGCTCGGCGAGGGAGGCCACCGACGTCGCGACCGAGCCGAGCGTGGTGATCATCACGGGCCGTGCGTCGAGATCGCTTGCGACGTCGCGGAGTTCGGCAGCGTCCCTCTGATCGGGGCGCTCGTGGACCGCCGCCACGATCCGGCTGTCGAGGAGTTCGTCCTCGGCGAAGACGTGGACCGGATGCTCGGTGCCGGAATCGCCCTGGACCGTGATGTTCGCGGTCGCGTCGAACCCGCGTTCGGTCAACATCTCGACCAGCGACTCGCGGGCCGCGAGCTGGGTTTCGACCCACCGTCGACCGGTGTCGGTGAGGCTGTACCGACACAGCACGCGCTCTCTGCCCTCGCTCGGCACGTAGATGTCCGTACACTCCCGACACCGGAGGCCGTGCTCGGGCTGCTCGAAGTACGAGTCACAGTCCTGGCAGACGTGGCGGGTGCCGCGCTCGACGTTTTCGAGCGAGTCGTCGAGCGTTGCCTCGCAACCGGGACAGACGAACCCGCCCGCACTCGCCTCGAACTCCGTCCGCGGCGCGATGTGGCCACACTCCAGATGCTCGAACAGCTCCGTCTCGATCGTGTAGGCGGAGCCACAGCCCGGACACGCCGAGGTGTACTGCATCCCCTCCGCGCCGCAGCCGGGACAGACGTACACCTTCTCCTCGAAGGTCTTGCCGAGGATGTCGCGGTTGGCCAGCGATTCGAGCGCCTCGAAGGCGGTCGGGTCCTCCTCGTGGAGCTCCCGGGCCGCCTCCGGATAGCTGACCGCACCGGTATCGGGGTCGATCGTGGGTTCGTACTCCGGGGTCGAACCGTCAGCGAGCGCCGTGAGAGCGGTGAGTTTGCCGGGCGAAACCATGGGTTCGTTACGTACTCCCTCCACGCGGGCGGTTATATAGTTTGCTTCGCCCTGCCGACGGTTTCAACGGGCCGAACCGACTGCCGGCGTCCGGTTTCGGACGAACTGCGTCAGACACCTGTCGAGTATCGGAGTATTCCGGCGATCCCGCCGAACGCGTTCAGGAGCTGCTCGCCCTTCTCGAAGTCCTCGGAGATGAACTTGGTTTCCGTGCCGCGGTTGTCGGCGATCGTCATCAGGTGTTCGATCGCGTCCTCGCGCTCGATCGCCTCCGCCTCGGCTCCACACTCGTCGCACGCGTGCTCCGGCGTGTCGCTCCGTCGATCGACGAGCTCGCGCTCGGTGTGGCCGTCCGGACACTCGTAGGTCACGACGTCGTCGCGGAGTTCCTCGGAGATGAGCAGCCGGTCGACCGACCCGAGCACGAGGTTCTCCCTCGTGGGCCCGAACCCGTAGGTCGCGAGGTCGCCGCCGTGGAGTTCGGAAAAGAACTCCTCCATCTCGGCTTTGTCCTGCATCACCGCCTGGTCGGCGAGCGCGTCGCCCGCCGAATCCACGAGATCCGAGAGGCCCGACTCGTCGGTGTACGCCACGTCGAACTTCCCGATCACCTTCTCGCCCAGCTCGTGGTGGAGGTAATCGCCGTCGAGGAACTCGTCCTTCGTCGGTGAGGGCCCACCCACCAGGACGCCGTCGATCTCGTGGCGCTCGGGCACCATCAGGTCGTTCGCCATCCCCGCGACCTCCTGGTAGAAGTTGTCGATCGCCTCCAGTCGCAGGCGGGCGAACCGCTGGGCGGACTGGCCACCCTTTCGCTGCTTGCCGGGGACCAGCGACGATGCGGACTTGACGGGTTCGACCCGCTTGCCCCGCAGCCAGCCCACGTTCGCCTCGCGCCGATCGAGGACGACCAGTCCGAACAGTCCCTGATCGGCGAACATCTGTTCCAGAGGCTCGGTCACGAACTCCGAGGAACACCGGTACAGCGAGGACTGGATGGGTTGTGGCGGATCCTCCAGCACTCGGGTGACCATGTCGGTCCGGCCACCACCGGTGTCGATCGCGCCGCTGAACACCGCCATCCCGTTCTCGGGTGGGGTGTCGTAGTACCGGAGGCGGTCCTTGATCGACTTCAGCGCGTCCTGGACGTTGGTCCGGGTCTGTTTCGACTTGATGTTCGACGCCTCGGAGTACTCCTCGTTGACGTGCGCGACGATGTCGCTGATCATCTCGCCCGGCGTGACGTAGATGGAGACGAGCTGCGTTCCTGATCCCTCGTACTCCTTCAGATCCTCGATGACCTTCCGGAACTCGTACTTCTTCCGGTCGGACTGTTCGGCTTCCTGGGCACTCATTGCGTGATAATACCGCCTTCCGGGGTAAGTACCCTTTGGCAATCGGTCAGTCCGCCGCTATCCGTCGATCGTGGTGCGAACGCTCTACTGGTTCGGCGACAACCCTGTATCCATGAACGAACCCGAGAGCACTCTCGTCGAGTACGCGGACTACAGTTGTCCGTTCTGTTATCTCACCCATCGATCTCTCGAACAGTATCGACGGACGCGGGACGACGCGCTCGCCGTCGATTGGCGACCGTTCGATCTCCGGAACGGGAAACGCGGGCCGGATGGGGAGATCGACGACGAGGCCGATATCGGGTATCCGTCCGAGGTCGAACAGCGCATCGGACAACTGCGAACGAAGTTCGATGCAAACGAGATGCTTTCTCTCGACGAGGTTCCCAAAGTAGATTCCCTCAACGCACAAGTGGTCTCAAGGTACGTCAGGAACGAGTATCCCAACCAGTGGGCCGAGGTCAACGCCGCGATATTCGACGCTCTGTGGGAGGACGGCCGCGACATCAGCGACGACGGAGTTCTGGCCGAAATCGCAGCGGGTGCTGGCGTGGACCGCGACGAGATCCACGACACCATCGCGGACGACGAACGTCGCAGCCAGCTTTTCGAGCGGTTCGAGAAAGCGCGACGTGACGGCGTCACCGATGTCCCGACGTTCATTGTCGACGGCCGGACGACGACGGGCGTCCTCTCTCCCGAAGAGATCGAACGGTTCGTGTCGGAGTCGTAGCTCGTCGAGGCGTTACACGGGGCCGGACGAGCGCTCGGCCTTCTCGAATGGATCAACGAGGTCGTTCGCGCTGACTCGTCCTTCGGGAGTTCACATCGACTCGGGTGCAGCCACCCCGAGGAGCGCGAGCGCGTTCGCCACCGTCGTCCTGGCGGCGGCGACGAGCGCGAGCCGCGCTGTGCGGGTTTCGCCCTCCGCGTCGAGCACGGGACACTCGCGGTAGAAGGCGTTGAACTGCTCGGCGAACTTCCTGGTGTAGGTGGCGATCACGTGCGGGGCGAGTTCGTCGGCCGCGTTCTCGACGACCGCCGGGAATCGCGCGATCACATCGAGTAGCGCGCGCTCTTCGGGCGTCGTGAGCGTGCTCGCATCCACGCCATCGAGAGCCGGAACCCCCTCGGCCTCGTCCAAAATTCCACACGTCCGGGCGTGGACGTACTGGACGTAGGGGGCCGACTGGGCCTCGAAGTCCAGCGCGCGATCCCACTCGAAGGTGATCGCCTTCGTGGGCTGCTTGGAGACGATGTCGTATCGGACCGCGCCGAGCCCCACTTGACGGGCGATCCGTTCGACGTCGTCCTCGGTGAGGTCGTCGTCGCGAATCCGACTTTCGAGCCGGGATTCGACCTCCTCGCGCGCGCGGTCGATCGACTCGTCGAGCAGGTCGTCGAGGTCGACGCCGGTGCCCGCGCGGGTGCTCATGCCGCCCTCCGGAAGGTTGACCCACGAGTAGTACACGGATTCGAGCTGATCGGTGTCGTTGCCGAGCAGGTCGAGCGCCCCCCGGAGCTGCTCGGCCTGGAGCTTGTGGTCCTCGCCGAGCACCGTGACCGCGCGATCGAAGTTCGCGAACTTCCACTCGTGGTGGGCGAGATCGCGGGTGGTGTAGAGGCTCGTTCCATCGGAACGGAGGAAGACGAGCTTCTTCTCGAAGTTCGGGAGGTCGAGCTGCCACGCATCCTCCTCGTAGACCGCGTTCTCGGTGTCCTGGAGCCGGTCGACGATCTCGTCCATCGAGCCGTCGCGCATGAACCGCGTCTCGCGGACGAACTCGTCGTACGTCACGGGCAGGCGTTCGAGCGACGCACTCATCCCGTCAAGCATCGGCTCGACGACCTCGTTCACCCGCTCGAAGGTCGTCTCGTCGCCGTCTTCCAATCCTTGGAGGATGGCCCGGATCTCGTCCTCGGCAGCCTCGCGCTCCGCCTCCGGAGCGCTTTCGAGGAATTCGTTGCCCTTCCGGTAGTAGCGCACGAGGTCGTAGTCCGCACGAGGGCGCTCCGGTTCGGGAAGATCGGCCTCGTCGAACGTCTCGTAGGCCCACGTGAACACTGCCATCTGGCGGCCGGCGTCGTTGACGTAGTAGTGGCGGGTGACGTCGTAGCCAGCGAAATCGAGGACGTTCGCGATCGCGTCGCCGATGATGGGGTTGCGTGCCCGGCCGACGTGCACGGGGCCAGTCGGGTTCGCGCTGGTGTGTTCGACCACGACCGATTCGTCCTTCGGATCGAGTCGGCCGTACCCCTCCTCACCGGCGGCCGCGAGCGTGTCGTCGTAGTAGGCTTCGGTGGGGTGGAAGTTGACGTACGGCCCCGCGAGAGAGACCCGATCGAGATAGTCGTAGCCCGTCGTGTCGAGCGCGTCGGCGACCTCCTCGGCTATCTGGGGCGGGGGTGCGCCGCGCTCGGCGGCCAGGCGGAAGGCCACACTGGAGGCGAGCGCGGCGTCGACGTTCTCGGGTGGGTCCTCGATGCCGAGGTCAGCAGTCGACACGTCGAGCGCCGAGAGCGCGTCGGAGAGCGCCGCGGCGACGTCGTCGCGAAGTGAGAGGAACATACTCGCCGTTTTCCGGCGGCCGACATAGGACTGTTGGGTTCGTACAGCCCGAGCCCGATACCGTCGGCTTCGAGCCGACGGGTTTACCCACCGCACGCTCGATCTCTCGATACACTCGCTTCTCCGCCGGCTCCACACCGTAACGATTTCGTGACGCGTAACGCGTTCGGTACGCTTATGCGGGACGGGCCCTGACCCTGAAGTATGTCGACGGCAACCGAGCGTGCGGTCGGGAACGACGAGCGCGCGGCGCTGAAGCTGCTCGCGCTCCGCGGCGCGCTCGACGGCGAGATCAAGGTCTCGTGTGCGAACCTCGCGACCGCTCTCGACGCCTCGAACCAGACCGCCTCCCGCCGGCTCCAGCGCCTCGACGACGCCGACCTCCTCACGCGCGAGACCGTCGGCGACGGCCAGTGGGTCGCGGTCACGCCGGCGGGTGAGCGCGAGCTCCGCGAGGCGTACGCCGCCTACCGCCGCATCTTCGAGGAGGACCTCGCGGTCGAACTCGTGGGGAGCGTCACGGGAGGGATGGGCGAGGGTCGCCACTACATCACGCTGCCCGGATACGCCGAACAGTTCGTGGAGCGACTCGGTTACGAGCCGTTTCCCGGGACGCTGAACGTCGATCTCACCGACGAGAGCATCCGATCGCGGACGGCGCTCGCCGGGATCCAGCCGGTAGAGATCGACGGCTGGGAGGACGACGAGCGCACCTACGGCCCCGCCGTCTGCTATCCGGCGACCGTCGAGACTGCGGACGGGGCGTACGACTCCGTCCACGCCATTGCGCCCGAGCGCACCCACCACGACGACGATCAACTGGAGGTGATCGCCCCCGACAAGCTCCGTGAGGAACTCGAACTCGACGACGGCGATCGCGTGACCGTCCGGATCGAGGGCAAAGCGTGACCTCGTGGACGACCGAGAGCGCCGCCAACGTGGACGAGACGGCCGACTCAGCCGAATCCGAGGGCCCCGCGGAACGCGCGATCGCCGCGTTCGCCCGCGGCGACCCCGTCCTCGTCCACGACGCTGCCGACCGCGAGGGCGAGACCGACCTGATCTACCCCGCCGGCGCAGTCACGTCCGACGCGGTCGCCCGGCTCCGCAACGACGCCGGCGGCCTCGTCTGCGTCACGCTTTCGGATGGCGTGGCGAGCGCGTTCGATCTCCCGTTAACGCGGGAGATCGTCGATCACCCGGCGGCCGACGGCGACGAGCTGGCCTACGGCGATCGCTCATCGTTCTCGCTCACGGTGAACCACCGCGACACCTACACGGGGATCACCGACGACGATCGGGCGCTGACGATCACCGCTCTCGGCCGGGCGGCCGCCGCACCTGAAGAAACCGACTTCGCGGCGGCGTTTCGCGTGCCCGGCCACGTCCACCTCCTCCGTGGTGCGCCAGGGCTGCTCGCCGACCGCCGTGGCCACACCGAACTCGCACTCGCGCTCGCGGCGGCCGCCGACTGCCCGCCTGCGGCCGTGGTCTGTGAGATGCTCGACGACGGGGGCGGGGCGCTCGCGCCGGCGGACGCCGCGGCGTACGCCGATCACCACGGCCTCGTCTACGTCGAGGGGGCGGCGCTCGTCGAGCGTCTCGGTCAGTAGCCTCCCTAATCAGAACAGGCCCGTGATGAACCCGAGTCCCATGAGGACGAGCACGACCGCCGAGAACACGGGCAGATACGGCGTGTATTGTTCGACTCTCTCCTCGTAGCTGTGGTAGCCAGCGACCAACAGCATCGTCAATCCGACGATGCCGACGACGACGGTGATCGCGTACGCACTCATCAGTTCGAGACAGTGGTTCGATCCGGTACACAGCGCGATGATCTCGAACTCCTCCTCGTGGGCGAAGCCGAGGACGAACGCGAACCACGCGATCCCGAACAGATCACGCTCGGCAGCCTCGTCGAAGTCGTCGTGGGAGTGCTCGTGTGAACCGCCGCCGACGAACGGAAGCGCCCCTTTGATCCGAGCGAACAGCCCGTCGTTCGATTCCGCCCGATCACCCTGGGGATGCGAGTGGCCGTCGTGACGGTGTGCCCCTCCGTCGTGCTCGTGCGTGTGAGAATCATGCGTCCGATCCCCATGGTCGTGAGAGCCACTCGTTCCGTGAGAATGGCCGCCGTAGTATTCGCGGAGCCCGAGAAGGACGAGTAAAACGCCGGCGACGAGGCTCACTGGTCCGCCGATGCGGATGGTCGTCGAGAACAGATCGATCGGGATCGGCTCGTTCACCTGGGTGAGGCTGAAATACGACTTCGCATAGAAGAACACGGCAACCATCGCCAGACTGCTGATGAGATGCCCGACACCGAGGAGCAGACTCGCCGCGAAGCCGGACACCCACTTGTTCGTCTGGTCGAGTGCGTACGCGGCAGCGACCGGCCAGCCGTGGCCGGGTTCGATACCGTGGACGAACCCGAGCGCGACGGCTCCGACGAGCAACCCCAGCGCCTCCGTGTGGAGCATTCGCGTTCGCCTACGATGGCTCGGCGCAATAGCGTTGTCGCCGATACGTCGACAGCACCCGCACGGGTGGACTCCGGTTCGTCGTGCTCGCCGACTAGTCGTCGGCGGGCGCTGTGGCGTCGGCTCTCGCACTCGACTGACTCACGCCGTGGCCCGTGTACGCCATCACGAACAGCGCGAGCGGCGAGAGAAAGCCGAAGAAGTAGTACGGGACGAACGTCCACGAGGTCGCGAAGCCGAGCACGCCCGCCATGTAGACCGCACCGGCGTGCCACGGGAACAGGGGACCGGAGGGCGTGCCGGCGGCCTCGACCGCGCGCGAGAGGTCGGTCGTTTCGAGGTCGTACTCGTCGTAGAGGCTCCGGAGGCTCATCCCCGGCACCACGATGCTCATGTACTGCTGGGCCGAGAACGCGTTCGTCGCCATCGCGGCGACGCCGGTGCCCGCGACGAGCGAACTCGGCGACCGGATCGCCGCCGCGAGATGGTGGGCGAGCGTTGCGAGAATCCCCGTGCGTTCGAGCAGGCCGCCGAGCGAGAGCGCGGCGACGACGACCGCGATGGTCCACGCCGAGCCGGCGATCCCGCCGGTCGCGAGCAGCCCGTTCACGACCTCGCTCCCCGTCTCCGGGGCGGTGCCGTTCAGGAACACCTCCCACGCACGGGTGAACGACGCGCCCTGGGCGACGGTCGTGGTGAGCGCACCGGCGAAGACACCCGCCACCAGCGCCGGGAGCGCCGGATAGCCCGCGATCGCGAGCCCGAACGTGACCAGTAGTGGGAGGAAGACGAGCGGGCCGAGCGCGTACGTCGCGGCGAGCGGATCGCTGATCGCGGCGACGTCCGCTCCCGCGCCCGTGACGGCGACCACGCCGAGTGCAGCGTACGCGAGCACCGAGAGGCCGAACGCGACGAGCGTGCCGAGCCGCATCGCGGTGATGTGCTCGTAGAGGTCGGTGTCGGTGACCGCCGCCGCGAGGTTCGTGGTGTCAGAGAGCGGGCTCTGCTTGTCGCCGGCGTACGCACCCGACACGATCGCACCCGCGGTCATCGGTGCGGGAACGCCGAGTCCTTCGCCGATTCCGAGAAAGGCCACCCCGAGCGTTCCCACAGTGGTCCACGAGGAGCCGACCGCGAAGGCCACGACCGCGGCGAGGACCGCTGCTACAGGAAGAAAGACCGTCGGCGAGAGCAGGCCGAGCCCGTAGTACATCAACCCCGGAATCGTTCCGGCGCTCGTCCACGTCGCGATGAGCCCGTAGATCACGAACAGGATCAGGATCGCTTGCAGTCCCATCCGGAGGCCGCTCGCAGCGGCGTCGTAGACGCCGTCCCAGTCGTAGCCCAGCCGATACCTGGCGAACAGTCCCGTAAAGGCGATGGCCCAGAGCAGCGGTCCGTGTGGCGCGAGGCCGAGATAGCCCGACCCGATCCCGAGGGCGAGAACGACCGCGGCGACCGGCACGAGCGCCTCGGCGAGACTCGGCCGTCGCGACGGCTCGATCTCCCCGTACTCGAGCGGTGCGAAATCACTCATCGACAGCCAGTAATTCTCGAAGGTAATTAAGACGCTCGATCAAATTATTGTAGGGAATTTTTGGTGCGCCGTGGACCGGCAAGCGTTGCCCGAACCGTCACTCGTGGTTTTAAGATGTGGCCGATCGATCCTTCGAGTATGAGCGGCTTCGACGACATGGACGTCGACACGATCTGGATGGACGGCGAGTTCGTCGACTGGGACGACGCCCAGATCCACGTGCTGACCCACGGCCTCCACTACGGCTCGGGCGTGTTCGAGGGCGTCCGGTGTTACGACACCGAGCGCGGGCCGGCGATCTTCCGGTGGAACGAACACCTCGATCGGTTTTACGACTCCGCGAAGCCCTACGACATGGACATCGAGTTCTCCCGAGAAGAACTCACCGACGCCACCCACGAACTCATCGAGCGCCAGGACCTCCAGTCGTGTTACATCCGTCCGATCGCGTTCTACGGGTACAACACGCTCGGCGTGAGTCCCCAGGACTGTCCCACCCGGGTCACGATCGCGTGCTGGCCGTGGGGCGCATATCTCGGCGAGGAGGCGCTCGAAAACGGTGTCGACGTGATGGTTTCGTCCTGGCGCAAACACGCCTCCAGTCAGATCCCGACGAACGCCAAAACGACGGGCCTGTACGTCAATTCGATGCTCGCCGGTGAGGAGGCCCGCAGAAACGGCTACGTCGAGGCGATCGTGCTGAACAAGGAGGGCAACGTCGCCGAGGGTCCCGGCGAGAACCTCTTTCTCGTTCGCGACGACACGATCTACACGCCCGGTCTCGCCGAGTCGATTCTGGATGGGATCACCCGCCAGACCGTGATCGAACTCGCCGAGGAGGCGGGCTACGAGGTTCACGAGGAGTCGGCGATCAGCCGTGGCGAACTCTACACCGCCGACGAGCTGTTCTTCACCGGCTCGGCGGCCGAAGTCACTCCCATCAAGACCGTCGACGACGTCACGATCGGCGCTGGTGAGCGCGGCCCCGTCACCGAGGAGCTCCAGTCGCGCTTCTTCGAGGTGGTCGAGCGCCGGACCGACGACCACGACGAGTGGTTCACGTACATCTAGAACCCACCTTTTTACTTTGCTACGAGACGGCGAAGCCGTCTCGGCATGACGAAAGACGCCGGAGGCGTCTTTCGAACCACGTCGGGTGTCCTCGTGCTCGCTTCGCTTGCGCTGCGGGCACCTCTCCTCGTAAAAATCTGGACCAAAAACTCCCGCTCGCTCACTTCGTTCGCTCGCGGTAGGTCGCCAGCGCTTTCCGCAACCGCACAGCACCGCCGAAGCCCTCGCTCCCCTCCGGTCGCTCGCCCTTCATCCGCCAGGCCCGCAGCCCCACCGCTATCGGCGGTGCGGTGACGAACGACGAAAACCGAAATGGACGGTCTACGCCGCGCTCTGACCGTAGGTCTCGTCGAGGTAGGCGACGATGTCGTCGGATTCGGCCATTCCGTCGACGCCGTGCTCGTGGTCGACCAGGACTGGCACGCCGGTCTGACCGCTGACCTCCTCGACTTCGGTGCGCTCGCTGTGAGAGCTCGGCACCATGTGCGAGTCGTATTCGAGATCGAGATCGGCGAGCTTGTCCTTCACCTTCGCACAGTACGGACAGCCTTCCAGCTCGTAGAGTTCGAGGTTCGACATCAACAGTAGATAGGCGACGTGGATTCAAGAGGCCTCCGGTGGTGTGCGCCCCGCCCGCCCAGCCACGCTCACCGTGACAGCCGCGATCGGGCGCGTCCGGCCGCGTGGCGGATTCGCTCGCGGTGGTAGAGCCCCTCGCCGAGCGCCCACGGGAGTCCGACGAGCACCGCGCCGAGGAGGGCGGCGAACGACCAGCTCGACAGCCACACCGGCCGGACGAACGGCGTGACGTGGGCGTACCGTTCGGCGACTGATTCGACCGTCGTCCCGATCGGCGTCCCCGCCGCCACCGACGCGACCCACGTCGAAAACTGGACGCCGTCGGTCACTCCCTCCCCGGCACCGCCCGAGACCTCGTAGCTCCCGGTGGCGTTCAGGTCGGTCATCGTCGGGCCGTGCGAACCGCCGACCGAGGCGTTCGCCGGGTTCGAGCCGTTCGCATCGTCCGCTCCGGTCGCGCTGAGCCGCTCCGCGTCGTAGGGTGCCCACGGCGCGTAGTACTCCCAGACCACGTCACCCGTCGGTGTGACCTCGATCACGCGGTGGTTGAGCGAGTCCGTGACGAGCGTGTTGCCGTTCGGCAGCCGGTCGGCGTCGCGCGGCCAGTTGAACCCGCCCGACAGCTCCCACGTTCGCTCCCACTCGCTCCCGTTCCCCGACTCTCCGACCCGTGCGTACTCCACGATCCGGTCGTTCTCCGAGTCGGCCACCAGGATCGTGGGGGTGCCGTTCTCGCTTTCGAGGTAGTCGGGGTTGTGCTGTTCGAACAGCGTTCCCAACTGGCCGTCCCGCCCGAGTCGCATCGTGATCTCTCCGGTCGAGCGGTCGACCACGATCACCTGATCGAAGTTCCGGGGCGAGGCGAGATACCGCCCCTCGCCGATCTTGTCGACGTCGTTGACGTGCGACCAGTCCGCCGAGAAACCGCCGTCGGTCCCGTTCGGGAAGTGCTCCCTGAACTGCCACTCCCAGACGATCTCGTCTTCGCCCCGATCGTAGACGAACAGTCGATCGTTGCTCACGCCCGAACTCCCGTTGTACTCGCGCATGTTGGCGACGAGGAGCTGATCGCCGTTCACGAGGTCGACATCGTGGGTGTCCTCGGCGTCGAAGCGCTCGGTCCAGACCCGCCTCTGAGTCCCGGGATCGAGCTCGAACACCACCGTGTCGCCGGGCACCGTCGAGGTCACCAGTAGGTTCCCGTTGGCGAGCGGATCGACGTCGTAGAACCACCGTGCGTTGCGCTTCGAGCCGTCGGAGACCCACTCGGTTGCGGCACGCGGTCCGGCCGCAACCAGCCGTGCCGGCTTCTTCGCGTTGCCGACGCCCTCGAAGTGAAACCCCTGGACGCTGACGACCGTCGATCCGTTCGCCGGTTGCTCGACCGTTCCGGGACCAAGCGACGGCGGCTCGTAGGCGACCGCCGAGACGGCTGCGGCGACCACGAGCGATCCCACCACGATGCCGAGAACGCCCCGGAGGAGCCAGCGTCGCGGCGGGAGGTCCATGCCGCCCCACACCGCCGGGCGACTGTATCGTTTGCGATCGGTTTCACTCCTCTTTCCGACGAGTCATCGTTCCGCTCTCTGTCGGTCTTCCACGCTGTGGGCATTCGCTCACGCCGCGGGTGTTCGCCCACGGGAAAATGATTGTTCAGAGTACGGGCGAAAACTAGTAAGTAATCTTATATTATTCTCCAGCAATAGAAACCCATGGCTCACATCGACGGTCGAACGGCGGTGACGGCGGGACGGGCGGCCCCACGGTTGGCGACCGATGGTTCGACAGCCTCCGGGGGTCGAAGACTGTGCGCCTCCAGTCGCACAGCCGTCCCCGGGAAACGCCGTCGAAACGGGACCAGCGTGCGAGGTGGACGGCGATGAAACGACGCCACCTCGTGATCGTGGCCCTCGCTGCTCTGGTGGTGGGGATGGCGGTCGCGGTCGTCGGGACGGGAGTGCTACCGCTGGCAGGCAACGCCGACGCGCCCGCCGAGAGCAGTGCGGGATCACAGCCGGACGACTCGATGACCGTCGACGACGTCTCCGCTCGCAACCAGACGGCCGAGGGTGTCGTCTACCTCGACGTCGCCGTCGATGGTGACCTCGATCGGGAGACCCTCGGGCGCTCGCTGACGGGAATGTACGAGGATCGGGCGACGAACGTCAGCTCGATCGACTTCCTCGCCGTCGAGGAGAACACCGTCACGGTCGCCATGGCGACCGACGGCCGCTCCAGTTCGGACCAGGTCGAAGACCGTGTCGAGCACCACCTCGACGACATGAATCCGGACGACGAGACAGGGGACGGAAGCACGACCGACGAGAACGAGGACGGTGCCGCCGACGCCGAGGACTCGGCGGACGATACCGATCCCGCTTCGGGGAACGATGCCGATTACTCCGCTGATTCGGCCGGTTCTGCGGGCTCATCCGCTTCCGCCGACTCGTCCGATTCCGCCACCGAGTCGACCCCGGAGCGGTGCCGACCGGAGACGGTGTTCTACCAGCTCGACTTCGTGGCCGGCGAGCCGATCGAAAACCTCCGTGGGCCGGAGGGCACCTACACGCCGGACGACCTGATCCGGTTCGCCCACGGCAGCACCGAGGAGCCACTCGTCCGCTCCTCGGACGGGGAGTTCACGACCAACGAGAGCCTCCGGCGTGCCGTCGAGAGCCGGGCCATCACCGTCGAGGACGGCACCGCGGAGATCACGTTCTCGATCAGGGAGGGTTCCGAGCCGGTCGAACTCACGCTCGCGAGCTACGAGAAGCCGGGCCGGTTCTGGAGCCCCGAAACCGAGTCCGAACAGGAGTTCATCGACTCGGATACCGAGACGTTCGCGCCCGGCGGGCCGTACACCCTGCACGTCACTCTGCCCGAAGCGGATGTCGGGCCGTGCAAGACGGTCGACGAGGAAGCGCCAACGGACACGGCGACCGACACGCCAACCGATACGATGAAGCCGGACAAGGCTGCGGTCGAATCCACCGAGAAACCGCCGGCTGGCGCGACGCCGACCGAAACGACGACCGAGACTGAAACCAAAACCCGAAAACCGCAGGAAACGCCGACCGCGACGACCACACAGAAGACTCAGGCACCGCAGGGTGCGCCGACTGCAACGCCGACCGAGAAGCCAACCGCGACGCCGACTGAGACGACCACGCAGAAGACTCAGGTGTCACAGGGTACGCCAACCGACGCGCCGCCAACCGACGCACCGCCGACTGATGCACCGACCGCGACGACCACGCAGAAGACTCAGGTGTCACAGGGTACGCCGACCGAGACGCCAACCGCAACGCCGACCGAGACGACTACGCAAAAGACTCAGGTGCCACAGGGCGCGCCGACGGAGACGCCAACCGCAACGCCGACCGCGACGCCGACGCCAACTGCAACGCCGACCGCGACGCCGACGCCAACTGCAACGCCGACGCCAACTGCAACGCCAACGCCGACGCCAACCGTAACGCCGACGCCAACTGCAACGCCGACGCCAACTGCAACGCCAACG